>NZ_JBNUPI010000014.1:0-59460 GCF_050409505.1 Facklamia sp. P12937 | reverse complement strand
AAGAACTTTTTAGTTTCTTACTATCGGTGTTGCATTTGATTGGACAATTCGTCAAAAGAAAAAACGCCTAGTTTATAAACTGGGTGTTTTAATCATTTTAATCTATATCAATCGAAACAGGGTAATCAATATTTAAGTCAGGATCTTCTTCGTTCACTAATTTTAGCGTCATTTCTAAATCATCATCTAATTCAGGTGCCTCTTCATCTTCTTCTAAGCTTTGAATTTTAAGATGATTTCGCCTTTAGCGCTTGCTTCAATTTCTTCTGAAAGAAAAACCATTTTTTATCGATTAAATCATCATCGATAGTAACATCTTCTGCTATGATATTCATGGTTCTATCTGTCTTATTTTCTACTTCAAAGACGAACTCATAATAATACCCTAATTCTTCATCATCTTTTTCATTTACTTCGACATATTTAATGAAGAAGTCTTTGTCATCCGTAATAATATATTCTTCATCTCCACCTGTTAATTCTTTTAACTTGGCTTTCTTGTCTTTCAGCTCCACTTTGAGAACTTTAATTTCGATTTTCAATTCTTCAATCTTTTCTTCATCTTGAGCGGAGACAGTCACTCCCCCCAACATCATCATACTTGCCAATAGCACTATATTTTTTTCATCAATGACTCCTCCTTTTGATTTTAACAGTTTTATTTCTTGTCTATATATTAACCATAACATTGAAGGAGAAGGCATTCAATTAGATAGCTTATTGCCTTAGAGAATAATAAATAGAAAACCAAAAGGACTTAAAAACTTTTTGAATTTTTATAACAATATAGTTTTAGAATAATTAAAGATAATTAAAATTTCTAATTGGAACAATTGTAAATAAAGTTAATTTCTTTATCTTTTTCCCTAGAATTTATCTATTAGATGGAGTATGCTTAAAAAGATGTAAAAAAAGCTGGAAAAAAATTGTGAATAAAATAAGGTGATCAAATGTATAAGAAAATAGCAGCCAGCCTAGCAGTGTGTTCAATTTTACTGTTAATCATTTATATGACATTTAATGCTAACAATCAGAATGAATCGACCTTTTCAAAAATCGAATTGAGTGCTCGAAAGAACAAATCGCCTGAAGCTTATCGCAAAGAACTATTGGAATTATATGAAACGCAACCCTTAACCGGAGAGGGTGTGGTTGAAGAAAGAGAATTAAGAGATATTAGTCTCAATGAGTATAATACAAAAATAGAGACCATTTTAGCTGAAATAACTGATCAACCACTCAAAGAATCCATCCATTCTTTAGCCGAGAGAGATCGGCCGCTAGTCGAATTAAATCAAGAGGTTCGTAATCTTAAAAAGAATATGGAAAATCCTAACAAATATTCTCCGGGTTTTTTAATTAAAGTGAAAGAAATTGATCGTAAATTAGAAGCAAACAACTTAACAAGAACATACAAAGACTTGAGTCACTGTTATCAAAGTTGGGGAAAGGCAATTTATGAACATTCTATTCCAGTCCCTCGTAAAGTCTATGCTGACCCAGACCTAGGGAAGTTTATAAACATATCAGCCCAGCCAGATGAAAATACTAATACTCAAATGCACTCTGCTAAATTTGCAGTCTTAACGTTTGATGACGGGCCCAACCCAGTCACTACGCCACAAATCCTAGATATTCTTAAAGCACATGATGTGAAAGCAACCTTTTTTGTATTGGGTCAAAATGCAGAAAAGTATCCCGAAATTATTCAACGCATGCATGATGAAGGGCACTTGGTGGGCAACCATTCCTACAGTCATCGAAATTATACAATAATTAGTGATGCTGATGTTCTATATGAACTGAATCACACTAACGAAATTATTGAAAGGGTGACTAATGCCCCTGTCAACTACTATCGAATGCCATATGGAGCAGGTGGCAAACGTGAAATGAATTTAACGGAAATGACTCCTGTTCTATGGAACGTTGATTCGGAAGATTGGAAGAGTCGAAATGAACAAGCCATTATCAACCGTGTAGTAGCAACCCTATTACCTAGTCCAGTAATTTTAATGCACGACATCTATCAAGAATCGGCTAACTCATTAGGAGCAGTCATTGAAAGCGTCCAAGCCAATGGGTATCAGTTTGTGCGACTGGATGAAATGATGTAATTATTCAAACCTCATTATCATAAGTATAAATGCCTAGCTAGAATTCAAGTCTAGTTGGGCATTATTTTTTCTTTTGTTTAATAGTTTTTTACAATTTTAGATTATAACTAATGAGCCATAATCTATTTATAAAAATAATATGCTATATAAACTGATTAAGTAATAACCAAGTGTTATAATTAAATCATGAAGCGTTTACACAAAAATTTAGGAGGTATTTTATGAAGAAGTTTTTCGCAAGCATTGTTGCCATGTTATCGGCAGGAATGTTACTGGCTCAACCAGTAGCTGCCTGTACAGGCGTATATGTTGGTAAGGGCCTTACAGAAGATGGGTCAGTTATTTTTGGCCGAACAGAAGACTTAGAACAAAGCCATAATAAGACTTTTGTAGTAATTGAAGCGACGGAAAATGAAGAAGGCGCAAAGTTAGTGGATGAATATACTAAGTTCGAATTTGAACTACCAGCTCAATCTTATAAGTATTTTGCTGTGCCAGATACCACCCCTGAGTGGGGCTTGTATTATGAAGCAGGTTATAATGAGTATGGTGTAGCGATGGATGCGACCACTACTACTTATACTAATGATGAAGTTTTAGCGGTTGACCCTTTAGTTGAAAATGGTCTTTCAGAAGGAATCATGACGACCGTCGTTTTAGGTCACGTTAAAACAGCGCGTGAGGGCGTGGAGTTGTTAGCATCGATTATCGATGAGAAAGGCTCTTCCGAAGGCAACGGATTGATTATTGCTGATAAAAATGAAACTTGGTATATGGAAATTTTATCCGGTCATCAATATGCTGCGATGAAGTTGCCAGATGATATGTTTGCCGTATTCCCCAACTCGTTCTTCTTAGAAACAATCGATGTGAACGATACTGAAAATGTGATTGCCTCTGCCGATTTAATTAACATTGCAGAAGAAGCGGGTACTTATGTCGAGGAAGAGGGGATGATTCGGGTTGCTGATTCTTATGCAGCTGAAATAGATCCCGGGTCTGTGTCTAGGTATTGGTCTGGAGTAAAAACCTTAGATCCAGATGCAGAAGTTTCTTTAGATGACACAGAGTTTCCATTCTTACATTCTACGGATAAAACAATCACATTAGATCAAGTCATGAGCTTACAACGAAATCGTTTAGAAGATACAGATTATATTCCAGCGGATAACATCGCATCTGCTACCGGTGGACAAGTTGTTAAAGAAACTGAAACAACAGAAGGTGAAGAAACCAAAGCAACAGAAAGCGAAGAGGCTGAGGCAACAGAGGGTGAAGAAACCAAAGCAACAGAAAGCGAAGAGGCTGAGGCAACAGAAGGTGAAGAAACCAAAGCAACAGAAACCGAAGAAACCGAAGTAGAAGAAAGCGAAGAAACCGAAGCAACAGAAACCGAAGAAACCGAAGTAGAAGAAAGCGAAGAGGCTGAAGCAACAGAGGGCGAAGAAGCTGAAGCAACAGAAGGCGAAGAAGCTGAAACAACAGAGGGCGAAGAAACTGAAACGACTGAAAAGCAAGAACCAGAAAAGCCTGAGAATGCTTTATATCCCATTGGTAACAAAAATACAATGGAAGCTCATATCTTCCAAATTTATGAAGATATGCCTGAAAAAGTACCAGGTGTGATGTGGTTAGCGATGGGATCGCCTACCGTTTCACCTTACTTACCATACTTTGGAAATATCAATGACACACTATCTGCTTACCAAGTGGAAACCAATGAATATGATCCAGAATCATTCTATTGGGCAGTAGATAATCTACTAACCATTATGTTAGAAGATGAAGAGAACTTAAAACCAGAAATGAGAGAAAAGATCTTAGCCATTGAAAAAGCTGGTAAAGATAAATACGAAGAATTACGTCAAGAACTTATTACGATGTATGCGGAAGATCCCCAAGCTGCTGCTGAGTGGATTACTGAACAAACCATGCAATTAGCTCAAGATGCTTTTGATCAAATTAAAGATTTAGAAGCAGAGTATGTAGAGAAATAAGGCTCATTGTCCAATCGGATTGATAATATTTTTCAAGAGATCAAGCAGCATGTTTTTGTTGCTTGATCTTTTTTTCCTGACGTAAAGCGTTATGAAATGACTAAACCACTTGCTCGGAAGTGTGTGTAGTATTGATAGCCATCAGCATATCTGTTGATAAGTTTAATCTTATGGTTGATTCCTTCAATTGGTTCATTGATTTGAGGAGGGAGGAATAAGTTCTATTTTTAATAATGGTTTGATGCCCATTATATATCGAACAAATAAGGATAGAATAGGTTAGTATTGTTTGATATAGATATTGTTTCAATAATTAACAGCAAAACATTTCACTATGTTGATGTAATAATTTATAATATCAAAACTATTAATAAATAGGCTCAAGAAGCTAAGAATTATTGCTTAATCTAAGGCTTCTCTTTTGTTACTCTTAATAAGCGGATAAAACTTGATAAAGTTAAAGAGAGTGTTTCCGTGGAAATAAGAGTGTTGAATGAAGCAGATATAAAGGAAGTTATGACCATGAAAGAACTATTCAAGCGGTAAAAAAGCTTTAAAATTATATTCTGAAGATAAAACAGATACTCCCTTAAGAACAAACATTGATTTAGAAGAATTCGGAGGTCAAAATTTATCCATGCCAAGTTTAGCTGGCTCGGCGACAGGGTTTAAAATAGTTTCTGTCTATCCGAATAATATCCATGTTTAAAACAGGGGGACACGCTCAGCATCAATTAGAAGCGATGTTATCAGCGCAACCAATTAAAGAAGAGTGTGCCTTTGATAGTGACCAAGAGCGTGCTAGCGCATTCGCTTAAAAAAATGATGGATTTATTCGCTAAAAAGTTTGACGTTGAAATTAAAGCTGTTGCTTCTCCAAAAGAAACAATCGGTGGGGACGACGTTATCACAATTGTTACCACATTACAAAACCCGTTTTTGATAGTAAAAATCTTAAACCAGGAGCCCATATTAATGGCGTAGGCTCATACACACCAGACATGCAAGAACTTCCTGAAGCAATTTTTGCTCAAGCAGGTAAGATCTATTTAGATACCAAAGATGGAGTCTTAAACGAATCAGGCGATTTAATCAATCCGCTTAAAAAAGGTATGATACAAAAAGAGTCCATCACAGGTGAATTAGGTCAATTAGATTCAGGTAAAATAGCCGGGCGTCAATCAGAAGACGAACTCACTGTCTTTAAGACGATAGGCTCTGCTGTTTTAGATATTATAGTTGGAAAAGCGATTTATGAAAAAGCTATGGAATTAAACAAGAGCCAAGTGATTGAATTATAAATCTAAGTCACTTCTATGCGAAGTGCTTTTATATAAATAAAGTTAAAATTTAAAGAGAATAAGTAGGGAAAAATGATGAGCTGTTATACTTATTAAACAAAGAAAAAGAAATTAACTTTAGGGAGGTCATCAATGAAGTTACCAACGATTAATTTTGAAGAAGTAAATTTCTTTACCATACTCTTAAGGCCCCTTTTAGCTATGTTGATTAATGGTATGATTGGTTTTGGACGTGGATTGAAAATCATCCAGCCGGTATGCGTACTTATATTTTAGTCTGTGTAACTTCAGCCATGGTAATGATGACCAATCAGTTTGCAGCCGAATTTTTTTGAAGGAGTTGATGCTACACGGATGGGGTCGCAAGTTGTGAGTGGGATTGGCTTTTTAGGTGCCGGTATGATTTTAGTTACTAATCGTGACAAAATTAAAGGGTTAACCACGGCTGCGGGCTTGTAGTCTTCGGCTTGTATTGGCTTAGCAATTGGGATCGGCTTCTACGAAGTAGCAATTGTTGTAGGCTTTATACTCCTAATCACTTTGACCTTCTTACAAAGACTTGAAAGCTCATTAAGGAAGAAAACACCTTGGGTAACGGTTTTTGTGCAAGCAAATGATGTTCAATCTTTTAATGAGGTCCTTCATTTTATTGAAGTGTCATTAGTTACCGTCACTTTTATCAAACCCTTGGTGAATAATAGTGACCAACTTGATTATTTAGTCCGTCTAGTAATTCCTAAAGAAGTTCATGCTGAAAAGTTCTTTCAAGATATCAATCAGCTTGCAGGCGTGAGTATTTATGAATCGGAAGATGAATATAATGAATAAAAAAGCTAGTCAAATGTTATCACCATTGGCTAGCTTTTTGCTTATATATTTTTATAGAATATTCCTCTTGGATGTAATCAATTAGAGGATGATGATCTTGGTAATGGGTTGATTCAAGTGTTTTAATTGGAGTAATCCCCATCAAACAGTTGGTCATAAAACCAGCTTGGAAAGTTTGTCTTTCTTGCCAGTCTATGGGGCGAATAGTCACAGGGAAATGGTCAAGCACCCATTGACGCATAATACCTGGAAGAAGACCTGCGCTTGTTGGAGCAGTGATAAGCTCTTGGTCTTTAACAAAAAAGAGATTCGTAAAGCTTCCCTCAGTGATCTGGTCTTTTTCATTTAAAAAGATGCATTCAAAAGCCCCTTTTTCTCTTATCTGCTTTAAATTAATTTTGTTCGCTAAGTACATAGTGGACTTATGTTGCAAGAGTGTGTTAGAGGAATGGCGCTGCCACTTGGCTAATTTTAATGGCTTTGCAGGCAAGAATCTCTTACCATAGGGATCCGATCGTTCTTGTAGAACAAGATTACCTGGTGAGAGGATGATTTTTAAAGCCCCATCCACCATTTCTTTCTCGTTAATAGAGTTGACAATAACGTTTTTGGTTATAGAACTTTTGAAACCTAAAGCTTTGGCTGATTGACACAAACGGCTAAGATGTTGGTCTAAGAAGAGCGCTTGTCCATTGATGACTTTAAGGGTGGTAAAAACACCTTGTCCAAAAAGAAAGCCTTCATCTAATTTGATGTAAGCCATGGTTGGCACTCCTTCATTAGTTGATCCAACATAGAATAATCAATAGTCTGAGCGGCATCGGTCCAGGCCTGGTCGGGATTGTGATGGACTTCGACCATAATCCCCGAAATATCAGCGGCTAAAGCGGCTTTACTTAAAGGGAGGATGAGGTCGCGTCTACCACTGGCATGGCTAGGATCAATAACGACAGGTTGTTTCGTTTTGGCTTGGAGGAGAATAGCACCTGCTAAATCAAGGGTGTTGCGTGTTTCATCTTGAAAGCTACGTATGCCGCGTTCGCAGTATACAACCGAAGCTTTTCCTTCGCTCATTAAATACTGACCGGCCATTTCCCATTCTTTAAGAGTTGCTGAAAAGCCTCTTTTTAATAGGACAGGTTTACCGGCTTGACCTAACAACTTCAGCAGTTGGTAATTATACATATTTCGAGAACCTACTTGAAACATGTCCACAAGATCGATCAGCTTTTCGACATCATATTCACTTAAAACTTCTGTGACCATCGGGAGGTGAACTGAATCAGCGGCGGCTCTTAAGTACTTTACACCTTCAAAGCCTAAACCTTGAAAAGCATGAGGGCTAGTTCTTGGTTTATAAGCACCCGCTCGAATCATGTCGACTCCCGCCGCCTTCAAGGCTTGAGCTTCTTTAAAAATATGTTCTTCAGATTCAATAGAGCAGGGTCCAGCGATAACAATAGCTGGTTGTTTGCCAAAAGTGACTTGCTTTACAGATACAGAATTCATTGTCATTTATATCTTCTCTTTCTATGTGATAGGTGATGGATTATTAGGATTAAAGAGGTAATTTTTGATAAAATCCAGAGCTTGAAGGTAGCCTGCAGGGCCTTGTCCTTCAATTGTTATTAAGGCTAAATCTTGGATATATGAGACTTGTCGGTAACTTTCTCTTTGACTAATAGAACTTAGATGGACTTCTACAAAAGGAATGGCAACGGCTGCTAAAGCATCGCGAATAGCGATGGATGTATGGGTGTAGGCAGCTGGGTTTATTACTATGCCATCCACCTTTTGATAAGCATTTTGAATTTTATCGACTAAGGCTCCTTCGTGGTTGGATTGAAAGATATCAAGGTCTACAGCATATTCATTTGCCCATTTTTTTAAAGAGTTTGTTAAGTCAGAGTATGAGGTTTGACCGTATATTTCTGGTTGACGGATGCCTAATAAGTTAAGGTTGGGTCCGTTGAGGACTAATAATCGCATGTTTGATCAGCCTTTCTTGCATTTCTTGATAGCTAGTAGGGATAGAAGACTTGACGGGAATAATGAGGTCTGCACTCTCTTGGTAGAGTGTTTTTCGTTCATTCCATAAACGCTTAACTTGGTCTAGTGAAGCTGAAAGTGGTCGGCCCTTTCGAGACAGTTCTTCTAAGGGGCGCTCCAATAGAATCAATCGACCATTCTGAGTTAGAGCTTGTCGGTTCCTTGCCCTTAAAATGGCACCTCCGCCCGTGGCAATTACTTGCCCATTTCTCTTAGCCACTTGATGAATGATTTTTTCTTCTAGGTCGCGAAAAGGTTTTTCGCCCACCTTGGAAATATATTCAGAGATCGGTTGATGGATGACAGCTTCGATCAATTGATCGGTGTCTAAAAAGGGGCGGCCTAGTTGATCAGCCAGTTTTTTTCCGAGAGTGGTCTTGCCAACACCTGGCATTCCGATGAAAACTAAGTTTTCGATTCCCTGCCAATAGGATTGGCAAATTTGATGGATGAAGTCTGTCGGATAAGACTTACCGGTAAAAAGTTGACTGGCAAAAAAAGCTTGAGCAATTAACATGTCGAGTCCACCTATACCTTGAATGCCTTGGCTTTTGGCTTGGAGGACTAAAGAAGTCCGTAAGGGATTATAGATGAGATCAACGACCGCTTCTAGTTGAGGGAATGCGGTCAAGTTTAATCTTAAATCCTGGTTATTAGGGTACATACCAACCGGTGTCGCATTGAAAATAACTTGAGCCGCCTGATTGTCAGCCTTTAATGGTGGGAAAGCTTGGCGAATGCTTAAATGGCTAACTCGGTGACAGTTATGGTTTTTAGCATAAACAGCGATCATTTTGGCAGAGCCACCGGATCCAAGAATAAGCACATTTTTGCCTGTTAAGGTCAGATGATTGTTTTTTAATAAAAAGTCTAAGCCAGCGTAGTCAGTATTATAGCCTTTGAGTTTTCCCTCTTCATTCACAATTGTATTGACCGATCCGATGGCTTTAGCCAAGGGGTCTAGGTTGTCTAAATAAGGTAAGGCCGCTTCTTTATAAGGAATAGTCACATTGAGTCCGAGGTAGTTTTTCTCTAAAAGAAAGTCTTTCAACTGATTGGGTTCTAATTCAATTAAGTGATAGGGATAGTTCCCAATTCGTTGGTGAATAGATTGGGAATAACTATGACCTAATTTACGTCCGATTAAGCCACAAAGAGTGGGTTTTTTATTTTTTTGAGATGTCTGTAACATAAGAACCTACTTTCTAAAGGCGGCAATTAATTTTTTGTTGAAATAGTTGGCCATTGACCGTCCATCATCATTAGGTCTAAAAGGCAAATAGCGGTCATTGCTTCAATAACGGGAACAACCCGAGGGACGATACAAGGATCATGCCGGCCCTCAATCGTCAATTCTTGATTAACTTGTTTATCAAGGTTGACACTTGCTTGGGATTGACCGATAGAAGAAGTAGGCTTAATTGCTACTCGCATAATCAAGGGCATGCCAGTGGTCAAACCACCGATAATACCGCCGTGATGGTTGGTCAGCGTTTTAACCATCAGGTTATTATCCAAATAATAAGGATCGTTGTGCTGGCTGCCGCGTAAGTTTGCTCCAGCAAAGCCCGTTCCGAATTCTACGCCGCGAGTGGCGGGAATGCCAAACATGGCATGGGCTAATTTAGCTTCACACGAATCATAGAGGGGTTGACCGATACCAACTGGTAAGCCGTCAACGATTACTTCGATTTGCCCTCCTACAGAGTCTTTATCTTCTTTAGCGGCTAGGATAGCTTCCTTCATGGCTTGGCCTTGCAGGTCATCAATTACGGCAAATTCTTTATTAACTAATTCACTTAAGGCTTTAAAATCAGGTTGCGCAAAATCAACTAACCGGTCTTTTATACCAGCGATTGAATGAATGTGGCTATAAATTTGGATGTCGCTTGTTTCTAATAAATAGCGGGCAATACTACCAGCCATTACAATTGGAGCAGTCATGCGCCCTGAAAAGTGTCCGCCCCCACGAATGTCATGGTGTCCCTCATATTTAATGAAAGCAGGATAATCAGCATGTGAGGGGCGAGGGAGATAGTGATGTTGGGCATAATCCTTGGACTGCATGTCTTGATTCCTAATTTCTAAGCAAAGGGGCGCCCCACAGGTTTTACCGTCTACAATACCTGCTTTGACTTCAAATAAATCAGTCTCGTTACGGCTAGTTGACCAAACCTTTTTACCAGGACGACGACGTTCGAGAGCTGTTTGAATGGCTGCATAAGGGAAATCTAAACCGGCAGGAAGGCCATCAATGACTACCCCAATCGCTTTAGCATGGGATTGTCCGTAAACAGTGAGACGAAAATTTTGACCGAGACTAAAGGACATGATAGATACCTCCTAATTTTTGAAAATCATCGAAGAAGTGGGGATAAGATTTAGAAACACAGTCCGCCCCTTTAATAATCACAGGTTCTTGGGCAAAACTACCGGCAATGGCAGCTGTCATTGCAATACGGTGGTCTTGAAAAGTATCCACAATTCCGCCATGAAAGCCTTGCCCTCCTTGCAAGATGAACCCATCAGCTTCAGCTTGTATGTAGACACCTAAAGCTTGCATAAGAGCTACGGTTGATTCTATCCGGTCACTTTCTTTTAAGCGGAGACGTTGGCCGTTAACGATGCGAGTAATCCCAGCTTTTCTAGCGGCTGCTAGGGTAAGGATAGGAATGGCATCGGGCAATTGACGGGCATCGATTTCCACTATTTGATTACTTGCAGTTGAAGTCTTACTGGGATGATAGTCAGTGGATTGTCTTGCCGGCTCGGGGATGGGATAGCCCAATTTATCCAAATAGGACAAAGCCTGACGGTCTGCTTGGAGACTGTCAAAAGTAAGATTTAAGACCTGGACGCCTGCTACTAAGAAGAAAAGGGCGTTGGACCAATCGCCTTCTACTTGGTAGGGTGCTGCTTGTATAGGTCCATCGAGTAAGTGATAGGCTTGAGTTTGATGAGAAAAATCAATCCTTTTACTAAATTCTTTTAAGCTAGCTAAGGTCATGTCGACATAGGCAGCGGATTCCAAAGGCGAAGTTAATTTTATCTGACTTGCTTTATTTAAATGAGCGAGAGCCAAAGCTAATCCTGAAATAAATTGAGAAGAAACATTACCTGGAAGTTGGTAATTTCCTGCTTCTAACTTGCCTGAAAGCCAGATACTAGGGCCTTCTTCTTGCCAATAAATACCCAATTGGTCAAACAAGTCCCAATAAGGTTGGTTGGTTCGATTGATCAAACTCCCTTGGCGAAGGATTTCGACCTGTTGGTTCTTTTCTAACCGACTAGCTAAGATAGGAATTAGAAAGCGTAAGCTTGTTCCCGACTCGCCCACATTGAAGTGGCGCTTCATAGAATGAGCATCTGGCAGGATATGGTATGCTTTTTGATCTGAATCATGGTGAACCAGGCAACCTAGTCCTTCAATACAAGTCAATGTTGCTTCTAAATCTTTTGAAAGACGGTCTAAATAGATGGTAGAGGGACCATTGGCTAAGCTGGCTGCAAAGAGTGCTCGATGAGCATCTGATTTAGAAGGAATTGCAGAAATACTGCCTTTTAAAGAGTGAGGCATAATTTGAATATCCATCTACAATCGACTCCCTGCTTCAATCCATTGGCCTAATTCATGAATAGGAATGGCTTGTCGGACACAATTTCCTATTTCAACAGGAATAATTAAGTGAATCGTTTGGTCTTGTTTTTTCTTGTCGTGATTAATGGCGTTCAGTAAATCATGGTTATCACAGTAATAAGTCTGGAATAGTCCTTGTTTTTGGTATAAATCTTCAAGAAGAGGAACAAATGATTGGCGGGCCCAACCCAATTTAAAACTAGCACGAGCCATCCATAATAGGCCGATTGCGACTGCTTCACCATGGTTCACTTGGTGGTTGCTAATACTTTCAATGGCATGGGCGAAAGTATGACCTAAATTAAGGAATTGTCTTTTACCTTGATCGTGAAAATCATTAGCAACATAGGCGTGTTTTATTTCTAAAGACCGTTTAATTAGATTCAAGTAGTTGAGTTGACTTTTATCTCGCCTGATGTCCTCCAATAAAGCGGGGTCAGTAAGGATCGCATATTTTATAATTTCTGCTAACCCATTGTTAATTTGTCTGATATCTAAGGTGTCTAAATAGGCAATATCGATATGAACCCAAGCGGGATGATAGAAAGTACCCACTTGATTTTTATAGGCACCAAAATTAATGCCATTTTTACCCCCAATGGCAGAGTCAACCATAGCTAAAAGAGTCGTCGGAACTTGTATAAAGTTGATTCCTCTTAAATATGTGGCGGCTAAAAAGCCCCCTAAGTCACCAATGACGCCACCACCAAAGGCGATTAGGCAATCAGACCGAGTAAGTTTTTCTTCTACCATGCGATTCATCACTTCTTGATAACAAGCTAATGACTTTGACGCTTCACCGGCAGGAACAATATGGTAAGAAAAGGATGCTAACTGCCCAAGTTGATCAATTTGGTCTTGGTAAAGGGTCGCCACATTTTGATCCGTTAGTAGAAACTTTTTTCCGCTCATTTGGCTTAAGCGTTTTTTTAATTGACTAAAATGATGGTGTTCTAGATAGATTGGATAAGGAAAAACATTCAATTGGATGTCCAAAATGTACCCTCCTAAACAAAAATAGGAGCTCTGAGAAATTCAGAGCTCCGCTAAAGATGGATAATAAAACAGCGGAAGATAAAAGGCATCGCATGATTGTTCATTTCGTTTTACAGCAACTTCCCATCTGTAAATACTTTACGCACCTTTTATACTCTGTTCAAAGTTCTCCTTCATTATAGGTGAATGATAGCACTTGTCAATCATTGACAAGGATTAAATGCTATTCTTTTTAAATTACTTTTCAGGTATTTTTACTAACTACAAATTGTGATAAAATAGGACAATAACCAGTTGCATAGATATCGTTGAAAAAAATGTTAGGAGAAACCATTATGAAGTTTGTTATCATTGATAATTATGATTCCTATACTTATAATCTGTTTCAATTAATAGCCAAAGTGACGCAAGAAGTTCCGTTGGTTATTAAGAATGATCAAATGTCATATGAAGAATTTAAATTGTTAGATTTTGATGCGGTGGTTATTTCACCAGGTCCTGGAAGTCCTGAAAATCCTGAAGATTTTGGTCTTTGCCGTGAAGTAATCGAAAAAGAAGAACGTCCCATATTGGGCATCTGTTTGGGTCAGCAAGGAATTTACTATCTGAATGGAGGAGAAATTATATTGGCTCCCCAGCCTGTTCATGGGCGGCTGAGTGAAATCAGACATAATAATCAAGGGCTTTTTAAAGGACTACCGCAAGATTTTAAAGTGACCCGTTACCATTCTTTAGTCTGTAAAGAAGAGAAATTGGAGAACATTCAAGTGGATGCGAGAACGCACGATGGCTTAATTATGGGGATTTCTCATCGTAGCAAACCTCAATACGCCGTTCAGTTTCATCCAGAGTCAATTGCTTCACAAGAAGGTGAGCGTCTAATTGAGAATTTTGTAGACTTGATCCACACCTTCCAAATACAGACAAATCCTTTGCGTGTTACAAAAGTTCCTTATCAAGGCAATGCACAAGCGTTGTTTAATCAGCTTTATCAAATTAATAAACAAACGCAATGGTTAGACTCTAGTCAAGTGACAAAAGCTTTGTCTCGTTTTTCTATAATTGGACAAGCGGGTCCTCGCCATGGCCATCGTCTGACCTATGATATTACGGATAATTTGGTTATCAAGACAGATATAAAGGGAAGAGAAGAAAGAATTCATCAAGATATATTCACTTATTTAGAAAAACATCAACCTCAATGGCCAATCCATCAAGATTTACCATGTGATTTCCAATTAGGTTATATTGGTTATTTTGGTTATGAGCTCAAAAGTTTAATGGAAGGGCCTAATCAGCATCAGTCATCGTATCCTGATGTCATATTAGATTATATTGATCGAGCGGCTGTTATCGATCATCACGAAAACCAACTTTATTTACTATCCTATAAAGATGACAAAGACTGGATCAAAGATTTAGATTTTTCACAGGCTTATATTTCAGTAGGTGAAAAAGAAGAGCTTATCATGGAGGCCTTCGATCAACCAACTATTGCTTGGGCTATGGCTCGCAGTGACTATTTGAAAGCTATCCACCAATGTCAAGACTACATTCGAAAAGGAGAGTCCTATGAAATATGTTTGACCAATCGCTTGGATATCAAAGACCAGCTAGATGCCTATATATATTACCAAACCTTACGCCAAGCCAGTCCAGCCCCTTACGCAGCCTTTTTAACTTTTGATCATTTTGCTGTTGCGTGTTCTTCTATGGAAAAATTCTTAACCTTGAATCGTGATGGTAGAGTTCAAACCAAGCCCATCAAAGGAACGGCTAAAAGGGGTCAAAACCCAGCAGAAGATCAAGCGATTATTCATGCTTTAGCAACCGAGGAAAAGACCATGGCTGAAAACTTGATGATCGTAGACCTATTGCGAAATGATTTAGGTAAGGTCTGTCAGATTGGAACAGTAACGGTTCCCAAGTTGATGGCTGTTGAGAGTTATTCAACCCTTCATCAATTAGTGACTACCGTTCAAGGCTTTCTTGCAAAAAATGTTTCAGCTATTGATCTGTTTAAAGCTTGCTTCCCTGGTGGTTCAATGACTGGAGCGCCGAAGTATCGTACCCTCGAATTAATTGATCAATTAGAAGGACGTCCACGAGGTATCTACTCAGGGGCTATTGGCTATATTGCTAATAATGGTTGTATGGATTTAAATATTGTTATACGCACGGCGGTTATTGAAGAAGAAAAGACTAGTCTCGGTCTAGGGGGAGCAATTATTGCCCTTTCAGATCCAGAAGAAGAGTACCAAGAAACTTTAGTCAAAGCCCAAGGAGCTCTTAATGCCTTAAAAGCCTATTACCATCTACCTTCAACTTACGAATTTAAAATTGAAGGGGCCTAAAAGGATTCATTAAAGATAAATGAGTTTGTTAAACGAAGAAAACCAGCAAGCATACCATTATTATGCTTGCTGGTTTTTTTATTATTTAACTTTCCCAAGTGTTCGCAAACTATTAAGAACTGCAAGGATGGTCACACCAACATCGGCGACAATAGCCATCCACATGGATGAGAAGCCTAAAGCGGCGAGGCTTAGGAAGAGCACCTTAATTCCAAGTGCAAAGGCTATATTTTCTTGAGCAATGCGTAAAGTTTTTTGAGCAATTTTAATAGCTTGAGGGAGTTTGGCTAAAGAATCATTCATAATGACAATGTCTGCTGATTCAATAGCTGCGTCAGATCCCATTCCTCCCATGGCAATTCCAATATCTGCACGGGCAAGAGCCGGGGCATCATTGATGCCATCACCGATAAAGGCTACATTAGAGGATTTTTTATTAGACGTTGATTGCTTAACGTTAGCTAAAATTTTCTCCAGTTCGATCATCTTTTCTTGTGGAAGCAAGTCACCTTTTGCTTGATCAATCCCAACAAGTTGAGCGATTTCGTCGACGGTTGCTTGATTGTCACCAGAAAGTAAGATGGCAGAGGAAATACCTAATTGATGTAATTCTGTCAGCGCGGACTGAGAATCTGGTTTGATCTGGTCTTTAATGAGGACATAGCCTTGATATGCTTGATTAATACTGAGATAAACGACAGTGGCAGCAGTCTTTAATTCTGGCACTTCGATCTTGAATTGATCCATCAAGTCCTTGTTTCCAGCAAGTAAACTTTTACCGTCCACAATTCCTTTAAGACCTTTACCGGTGATTGTTTCTACTTCTTGCACACGATGAGGATCTAAGGGCTGATTATAGGCTTCTTGAATGGAGAGTGCAATAGGATGGTGGGATTGGCTCTCCAAGTGAGCCAGTGCTTCTAAAAACTCATTTTTGCTTAAATATAAGGCCTCTACTTTGTCAATCGCAAAGTTACCTTGAGTGATTGTTCCGGTTTTATCTAAAACTAAGGTCTTAATCTTTGTTAGGGTTTCGAGGAAATTTCCGCCTTTAACCATGATACCTTCACGTGCTGCTGCACCAATTCCACCATAAAAACTCATAGGAACAGAGACAACTAAGGCACAAGGACAAGAGATAACTAAAAATTGTAACGCACGGTAAAAGCTTGTTGACCAAGAAATGTCACTAAAAAAGATAGGAGGCAAAGTAGCCAAAAGAACTGCTAAGGCAACTACAACCGGTGTATAAACGCGTGCGAACCGAGTAATAAATTTCTCAGTAGCTGCCTTTTTGGAAGAAGCATTTTCAACTAAGTCGATAATTTGGCTGACCGTTGAATTTTGGAAGGTCTTAGTGACTTTAACTTTCAGCTGAGAACTTAAGTTGATCGAACCTGAGTAGAGGGTGTCGCCTTCTTTTAAACTCTGAGGAAGAGATTCTCCAGTAATAGCTGAGTGGTCTACTTGAGATTGACCTTGGATAATTTGTCCATCTAGAGGGACCTTGTCTCCGACAGCTACGATAAACTCTTGACCTTCAACTAACTCGCGGGGGTCAATTTTGGTTAATGTACCATCAGTTTGTTGAATACGGGCAAAGTCAGGACGAATTGCCATCAAGGATTGAATTGATTGGCGAGATTGGTTAACGGCACGGTCTTGAAACCATTCTCCGATAGAATAGAACAGCATAACGGCAACTGCTTCAGGGTACTCACCAATCACAAAGGCACCTAAGGTAGCAATCGTCATTAAGAAATTTTCTTCTAACCAGTCCTTATTTTTAATTTTATTCCAAGTAGTTTTAAGTACATTCTGACCTATGAACAGATAGGTCAGACCAAAATAACCCACTAGAAGCCATTCAGAAGAAATATAATTTGTTAAAAAGAATCCTAAGATAAATAAAGGAATGGTAATTAAAATACGCCAGCCTTCGCTATCAAGTAAGCCTTGACTGTCTTTATTTTTATCAAGGTTTAGATTTGATTTTTCTTCTAGCTCAAAGAGCGGAACCAATTTTATCCCTTGTTCGACTTCTTGTACATTTTGTTCCAAGCTTTGAATGAGATTAGACTCCATCACTTGGTCCGTGTCGATTGTTAATTGTCCTTGTGCGAAATTAACGGTCGCTTCAACTTGATCCGAATTGTTTAAGCGAGTTTCAATTTTTTGAGCACAGTTAGCACAAGACAAACCCTGCATTTTAAATTTATAAGTCATTATTATCATTTCCTCCTTCTGCTGCATGTTCCAATGCATTGTGATATAAAATACGCACATGGTCATCAGCAATTGAATAATAAACAATACGTCCTTCTTTGCGCTTTTTAACTAAATTTAATTTAAATAGATAAGCGAGTTGATGAGAAGTGGCAGATTTGGACATGCCTATTAGATGGCCTAAATCGCAAACACACAATTCTGTCTTAAGCAAATACCATAAAATTTTTGCTCGAGAGGGTTCTGCTAATGCTTTAAAGAGTTTGATTAGAATTTTAAAATGTTCTGGATTGAGAGGCACTTCTTGAGCTTTCTTAATCGCTTCAGGATGAATTGCATTCTCTTGACAGCTATCCATGGCATGACCTACTTTCTGTTTATAAATAGTAAAAATTATCATTTATAGTTGAACAGCTGTTCAACCTTTACAACTTAAATATACCACGCACTATTATTTTTGTCAAATGAATACTAATGGTTGATAAACGGCTGTTAAACTATAATAAACTGACCTCTAAATGAATAGAAATCAGGTAGAAAGAGTAAACGATTAAAAAATAATAAGTAAAATAGTATATAGATTGAGGGCCTTTGAGTAGACGTTAGTGAGTTTAATTGACTGTTTTAAAAGGAAATTTAATAAAGTAGAGGTTAGTTTATGAATCTTATTTATCATTTCATTGAAATAAGATTCTTTGACTAAGAGCCGGTTGACTGATAATGATACAAGCCAAATCGCCAAACACCATAAACAGGTATAGCAAAAACTAGACTCAAAAAAGGAAATAGAGCTAATCGCCAATCATTACTCTTACCTACTAAATATAAAAAGGGATAATACTGGACCAAAGCCAGAGGGAGAATAAAGGTTAGAAACTTTAATATCTTCTTTCCATAAATAGAGAAGGGATATTGACCAAATTCACGTCCGCCATCTGTAAAAATATTCATAATCTCTAATCCTTGAATGGTAAAAAAAGAAAGGCTTGCTGAAAGAAAATATAATAAGGAAAATAACAAGCTGGCTGTTAAGATCATTATGAATAAAGTAGCAATCTTATTCCACGACCATACCATCTTGCCTCTTTCAATGACGAAAACTAGTAGTAAGGCTGCTTGGATTAAGCGTCCTATACGTGAAAACTCAAATTTTGATCCAATAACTTGGAGTAAGGGGCTTTGGGGGCGAGTGAGGACACGATCAAATTCACCATTAGCAATCATCTGAGGAAAAGAATCGAATCCCCTGGCTAGCATTTCAGCTAAGGCGGCCGCAAAAGTGAAAATTCCAGCACATAAAAGCACTTCATCTTTTGAAAACCCTTGTACGCTGTGAAATCTTTCTAACATAAAATAAATGCCTAGTACAGAGACAAAGGTTGCTAAGAATTGCCCCATAATTAATAACAACATAGAAACAGGGTATTGCCATTGAGCCTGCCAATTGAGTTTAAAATAAAGACCTAAAATTTTAAACACTGCATTTAACCTCCTTGAATAACGAATTTAGATAGAGCATGTTGCATCAGCCACCAACCGACCACCAACAGAAGAATCAGCCAAAAAGCTTGAGGAATGATAATATTCCAAGAGCTAATGTCTAGAGAATAGACTCTAAGAGGAATGTTTTGCATATAGGCGAAGGGTGTCCAATGGATAAAGGTTTGTAAAGGCTGGGGTAAAAAGGGTAATGGAATGATTGCTCCGGTTAGAAATTCCCCGATCGTAGCAACAATCACTCGAATTCCCACGTCCGTTAAGAAATAAAAGACACTAATATAGACTAACATTAAGAAGGCAATGATTAATAAAGTAGACAGAATCATCGTCACTATAAAAAGTAGGAGGTGGTTTGGCGGCAAAAGCTTATAAGGTTCTGGCAGAAAGCTTGCTACAATTATCATTGGCAAACACCGTAATAAAGTGCGAGCAATTCGCATGGCAAGGTTAGATATAAACCAATGGGGATAGAGACCGAGAGGACGCGTCAATTGATAGGCAACATTGCCTGAAATGATTTCTTCGAAGATAGTACGGTCATAAATCCATAAAGCAAACAAATTAAGACCGGCTTGTTGGATCCATATATAAGCGCAGACTTGTTCAAAAGTCATAGGTTGACTTTGTGCGTTGGTTTGATAAAAAGATTCGAACATTTTGATGAGAAGTAGGCCCCAAGCAAATTGGGTAAGAATACCTGCTAAAGCAGCCGTTCGATATTGAATGGCTGATTGAAATTGAATGCGAAATATTGCGCTATAAGTTTTCATAATTGATACTCCCGATAAAGCTGGATTACTAGGTGATCAAGGTTAGTAGCATGAGGGCTTATAGATTGTAAATCAAGATTTTGATTTAATAAAGCAATAAATTCATTTTTGGATAGAAGATCCGAATCAAAAGATAATAAAGCTTCTGATTCAGTCGCTTGATAAATTTGAATACCCGGGTGATGAGGTAGTCTTCCTTTATTAAATTCAATGTTCCAAATCTGTTTTTGTTGATTTTTGTTCTTTAATTCCTCCAGGGAACCGTCGAGCAGTATTTTTCCTTGACCAATCAATATAATCCGTGAAGAGAGTGCTTCAATATCTTGCATGTCATGCGTGGTTAAAATAACTGTTGTCTGTTCTTCTTGATTAAGATCGATAATGAATTTTCGAACAGCTAATTTAGAAACTGCATCTAAACCAATAGTAGGTTCATCTAGAAATAGAATGGCTGGCTGATGAATTAAAGCAGCGGCAATTTCACACCGCATTCTTTGGCCTAAACTGAGTTGTCTAACGGAAGTATCCAGTAAGTTTTCGATAGCTAAAGCATATGCTAACTTATCAATTTGTTGATGATAACGCTGTGGATCCACACGGTAAAGGTCACGGATCAGGTCAAAAGAATCCTTAACTGGTAAATCCCACCATAGTTGAGAACGTTGTCCAAAAACGACGCCGATATTTCTAACATGGTCGATCCTGTTTTTCCAAGGCGTTAGGCCCATTATTTGGCACTCACCAGTATCTGGATGGAGGATACCTGATAGGATTTTAAGTGTGGTACTTTTACCAGCTCCGTTTGGGCCAATATAGCCTATCATTTCGCCTTTTTTAACATTAAAAGATACTTGGTCTAATGCCTGATAGTATTCAGTCTCTCTCTTTAAATAAGATAAACCAGGCATTGAGGAGTGTTTTTTTCGTTTGGCTATTTTAAATTGTTTTGAAATGTTTTCAACCTGAATCATCTAATCTCTCCTAAGTTTTTTGATTATTTGAATTATATAGCTAGCGAACTAAAGAAGTAAAATTGAGCCTTTGAATTGTATAACAAGAAGCCTTTCAAGTCAACGAAGAGAAGGTTTTCAATCATAATCTGTTAATAAAGATGATATAATAGGAAAAAGTGGAAAGGGGTGGATCAATGACTTCTGTTTCCATCGAAAAATTGTATACTTATCTTCTGCAAGAAATGGGTCCCAGTGGTTGGTGGCCGGGGGATTCTAAATTAGAAATCATTTTAGGTGCTATTCTGGTTCAAAATACCAACTGGTCGAATGTTGATAAAGCCTTAACTCAATTAAAGCTGGCGACTGGGTTTGATCCGCAAAGGATTCTAAGGTTGGAAAGTAGTCAGTTAGAACAGCTGATTTATTCAGCTGGTTTTTATAAAAATAAAGCCCTAGCTATCCAAGCCGTTTTGAATTGGTTCCAAGAACACCAGTGGAATTATAGCCATATAGTAGAAAAATACGGATCTGATTTAAGAATAGAATTACTTAAGCTTCGAGGTATCGGCCAAGAAACGGCTGATGTCTTCTTAGTCTATATTTTTGACCAAGTCGCCTTTATTTCAGATGCATACGCTCGCAAGTTGTTTTCTTATATCGATCAAAAAGACTATAAAAGCTATCAGCAATTACATGCAGTCGTGCAAATGCCTGAATCATTCACTTATCTTCAAGCTCAAGACCTGCATGGACTGATTGATGAATTTGGTAAAAATTATTTAAAGGATCCTGTTAGGATGGAACGGATAGCTGGAGAGGTGAAGAAATAGTTACTGTATTTTTATGATCGATGCTAAAGCATTTTAGTCGGAGATGAAGGGCTGTTAACTTATAATTTGAAAAAGGAGTGGTTTGATGAAAATTAAAAATTGGTTACTTGTAGGAGCTCCATTGGTCGGTGGAACAATTATTGGTCGTTTAACGGCCGATAATGCCAAAGCAGACTATGAAAAGTACAAACAACCCCCATTTGCACCTCCCAAAGAGACTTTTGGCATTGTTTGGCCATTATTATATACCATGATGGGGATTGCCCGAATAATCATTGATGAAAGTAAAGAGAAAGACGAAGCTGTTATAAGCTATCGAACCCAATTAGGTCTTAATGGTCTTGGGTCACTGCTATATTTTAAGTAAAAATACCACGGCATTACTTTAAATGAAAGTTTTGTTTTTCATAGCTGTTCGAGTCACAGCTTGGAAACTTTATCAAAAGGACACTTGGAGGATTACTTTTATTGCTCTATGTAATTTGGTTGGCCTTTGTTTTTTATCTTAATGGAGCTACTTGGTTCTTAAATCGAGATTAAGTGTCTTATTGCAATGAATAAATTAGGAGGGAAATAATGCGATTATGGCATGAAGATTTGATTCCCTTATTACCTCGACAGCAACTCTTAGGACAACATCGAGAATGTTGTGCTCTAAGAGGAAAGGGATGGGGCAAGCCGCATTCTACTGTAAACTATATTTTTAATTATCATCCCTATAAACTTTACCAATACCATGTTTTAGTAATGGAAGAAATGATAGCCAGAGGCTATCAGCCGGATAGCCTCTGGCTAGATCCAGAATATCGAGGACAATCGGCTCCGCCTTATAAAGATTTAGAAGCCCTCTCATTAGATTGTCCCATCTATCCAGAACATGATGAAGTTTATCTTCAAGCTTGTTTGATGAATTTAAAGGATAAGGGGATTGCTATTTAAATAAAAAACAATTAAGACTGTTGCAAAAAATTTTCTTTTGAGAATAATTTTGTTTAATGGGCTAAGAATAACTATTTATTGACAAAAAATTAGTTATAATAGTAAATTGAAAAAGAGGAGGTAGACTATTAAAATAGTGGTTTATTGTGGTGCTTCCTAATGGAACAGGGATATCGGATGAAGTAGTGGAAGCCATCTCTTGGAGTCGGGTGGGTCAAAACACGAATCCCTGTATATTCATGAATGTTAATGGTTATTACAATGGACTACAAAAAGTTTACCAACAAATGGTTGAAGAAGGATTTCTCTTAACGGAAGATTATAAGCAAATTGAAGGATTCATTAAAAACGAATCACGATTGTAAATAAGTGAAAATCAGCCTCTAGTACAAGTCGCTTAGTAATTGATTCTGGTAGAATAGATATACTATTAAGAAAAGGAGACTAAAATGAAAAACAAACACACTTTTAAATTATCTATCCTATTAATAATGGTTTTAGCTTTGACTGGCTGTCAGGCTATAAGTGAATTTGTTTCTGGCTTTAAACAAGATTTTATTGGTTTGACTATGACCGTCCAAACTTATGATGAGCAAGCCCAGATCATTGATTCTATGACGGGAAAATCAGTTTCAATTGAACGAGATGAAGAGTTCGATTCACAAACAGCTGAAGGCTCAACCAAAGCTGACTCACAGGTTTTAGATATTCAAATTGGTGGGCACACGATGACTCATGTAGGATCATCTTTGATTGCTGCTGAGAAGGGGTTAAATGACTTGACGATGGAGGTAGATAATCGCGTTGAACTTTATGATACGAGATCGAACCTTCCATTCATTTCGCGCTTACAGGACAATTTAGGCCAAACCTTTTTTGGTAAAAAGAAGACGATTATGGTGCGAAGCCAAAACGGAACACCTTTAGCCGTTTATTCAGGGAATAAGGTCTCCTATTTTAAAACGGATGTACCTAAGTCGACAGGACTCATAATAGATGGCAAGTATCTCTTTATTTACCGTTGTGATTACACGATCTATGACAATGAGTTACTCGAAAATAGTTAGTTATTTAAAGCGATTTTTGAAAATAAAAAAGAGGCGGACGTCAGTCACAGCCTCTTTTTAAACTTTCCATCCTCGGGCATGTTTCATTTCTTGCCCTTGATCATCGTATTTCTTTCTTTTGCTCGAAAGGTGCTCTATTTCGATAGCATAGACTTGAACATAATCGAAAGCTGTGTCAATGGCTTTATCAACTAGTGAATAATGTTTAGGGACATATTTTTTGGCGATCAGACGTAAGGCCTTGCGCAATTCTTTTTCGTTAGTAACTTTGCGAATTTTACCATAGATAATGGCCGATTCAAATTCAGTGGTGAAAACAGTGCGGGCTAGAGTTCCCCATGATTTTGGATCAGCAGCTATCCTTGCGATTTCACTTTCACTATATAAATTAGGAACTTGAACTTTACCGACAAAAGTAACACAGACTTGCATGCTATCTTCAATCAATTCAACCTTTTTACCAGCTTTAGCGCTGTGAAAGTATAAAGTTTGATTGTCACGAACGATTGAAAGGGGGATGGCATAGGGATAAGGTTGATCAGGAAGGCTAAGAACACCATATTGGGAGTGATCGATAACGTGCTCGGCGAAATCTCTGGGCATGGAACGATCGTGGCGACGCATAGCTTGATAAATTTCTGACATCATAAACCTTCTTTCTATAAGTGCCAACAGCTAAAAAATATAAACATCAGGTTCAAGGATCAGATGTTTATATTTTGTATAGCTAGTTTATAAATTTTTGAAAAGGGTGTCAATAATTTTTGGGTTGCTTATATTGTGAATAAGATCTTGCGGATAGTATTTTTCAAAATGATTTTGTACGGCTTCTTTATTGAAGCTAATGCCTTTTAGCGACTCTTCCACTTCACTCAAATCATGAGCACTAAAGAAGTCGCCTTCAAAAACTAAAGATTGAATCACACCTTTTTCAACTTGGCAGTGCATTTTGAGCAAACCGCCAGCTAATACGGCTTCATTGACTAAGGAAAATTGGGGGTTGCGACCGAAGACCCAGTCCCAAGATTCAAACTTTTCTTGTTTGATTTTTTGGACGGCTTTTTCATCTTCTTCACTTAGGTGGAAGTAGCTTGGCTGCTCGCCTATAATTTCTTTGACTAAAGCGTCTTTAAAGGTCTTAGCATCCCAATCGTCTGGGCAGTAATTCTTAATATTAGTTGTCCGATCTTTAACAGACTTGATTCCTTTGGAGATAATCTTGTGTTTAGCGGGGTTTAAATAACAGGCCATAGCAGACAAGTCGCTATCAAATAACAAGGAACCATGATGCAGGGTGTAGTCTCCTTTAAAACATTGAGCATTGCCGGAAATTTTTTTACCGTGTATGGCTAAGTCATTGCGGCTATTCATTTCAGCAGGGAATCCTAAACTTTGCAATGCCTGAATGATGGATTGCATGAAGCGTTCAAAATTAATTGCTTCATGCCGCTTGTCGCCTTGAGGACGAGGTGTGATAAAACTAAATTGCCAGCCACCTCGGTCGGTGAAGATAGTACCGCCCCCTGTATTACGTCGTGTAATAGCGACTTGATCTTTTTCTAGTTCTGGTAAGTTCAGTTCAACATATGCATTCTGGTAATTACCCAGCATGACTGTAAAATCGGTTTGCCAGATCATGAAAAGGTCTTCTTTTAAAGCTTTTTGGGTCATTAAGTATTCTTCTAAGGCAAAGTAATAGTTAGGATCAAGTGAATCAGTCGGTAAATATAACATGGGTCTTTATGCTTCTTCTTTGGCTAATTGAGCCACTAAGCTATTTTCAGCATCAAAGTTATGGTCAACACCGACGGCATCCAAGGATTCATGAGCCTTGTAGGAGCTTCTTACTTGAGGTCCAGAGGCTACGAACTTGAAGCCCTTTTTCATCCCCATTTTATTGTATCTACCAAATTGTTCAAGCGAAATATATTCTTCTAGTTTGTAATGCTTAGGGGAAGGCTGAAGGTATTGTCCAATTGTAAAGAAATCTACGCCTACCGCTAAACTATCATCCATAGCTTGAGCAACCTCTTCTTCAGTTTCACCTAAGCCTAGCATTATCCCTGTCTTTGTATAGATATGGGGTGCTTGTTTTTTAATATATTTTAAAACGTCAAGAGAACGTTCATAGGTAGCGCGGTGACGAATTCTTGGAGATAAACGCTCTACCGTTTCGATATTATGATTAATAATTTCAGGATTGGCTTCAATAACAAGGTCAATACTTTCTTTGTTACCTAGGAAATCTGGTATAAGCACCTCGATCGTTGTGTCTGGGCATTTTTCTTTAACAGCACGAATTGTGCGAGCAAATTGTTCAGCTCCACCATCTTCTAAATCATCACGTGCCACACTGGTCACTACCACATGGCGAAGCCCCAGTGTTTTACAAGCATCGGCTAAGTTTTCAGGCTCCTTGTCATTCACTTCTTCCATATTGCCTGTCAGAATATCACAAAAACGACAAGCTCTTGAGCAATGGCTACCAAGGATCATGAAGGTGGCTGTACCATTTTTGTAGCACTCACCTAGGTTAGGACAGGTAGCTTCGGCACAAACGGTATTAAGTTGTAGGCTAGAAAGTAAGTTATTAACTTGATCGACGGATTCATTGTCAAAACGGATACGTGGTTTTACTTGGGTTGATGAAGAGGCAGTGATTTTCATTTAAGCTTCCTCACTTTCTTCAATGGTCGCAATTAAATCACCAGCAGTGACTTTGTCACCTAGCTCTTGATGGATAGCTATTAGCTTTCCAGAAAAAGGCGACTCAATCTCATGAACAGCTTTATCGGTTTCGACTGAATATAATACTTCACCTTTTTGAATGCTTTGGCCAACCTCTGTGGTCCATTCAATAATGACCCCTGACAATACTTTTGAACTTAATTTTGGAAATACAATTTCTTTTTTCAAAATGACTCCTCCAATCAATTAATTTAAAGTTATTTCCTAGGAAATCTCTACGCTCCATTGTAGACATTCCGCTATAAATGTTCAATACTTTTCACAAAAATTTAATCCAGTTCTTGCCTTCCCACCCAAATTCATAAAACCTAGCGTACAGGCATTTTTATACCAAATACACTTAAGTTCGTGAAAAAAATAATAAGAAAAGTCCGAAAGATTGTGATAAAAATTCAAGAACTAGGTCTTGATTAATCATCATAAAGAGAGGTAAGAATTTATTTTGTGAATGTCTACTTGTGGAATGGGTAAGAATGTTCTATTCTTAATGGAAGATAGAGTGAAATGAGGAAAGGTGCATATGATAGAAAGCTTAAAACTATATTTTGAAGATCAAAAATCTTGGTGGGTATTTGTTTATAATGTTATACTTGCTTTCTTTTTAGCGGTACTTGTTATGTTAATGGATGTGCGCTATTGGGGAGACCTAGATGCGCTACCGAGTGTGTTACTAACCAGTCAAAACTTTGCGCAAATGATATTAAGTTCTTTAGCAGGCTCCCTTTTTGCTGTGGCAACTTTTACTTTTGCTACCATGCTGAGTGTGATGTCCTATTATGCTTCTAGTTTTGGGCCGCGAACAATTGAAAATTTTCTTTTTCGTAAATCGTCTACTCAAACTTTGGGTATTTATTTAGGTGGTTTTGTTTATTGCCTGGTTTCCTTATTTTTCATGCGCGAATCTCAAGGCGAATATTTAGTGATGTCGGGGACAGTGGCTTTAATGTATGGGATTACAAGTGTTTTATACTTTATTCGTTTTGTTTTTGATATCTCACAATCTGTTCAACACAATCAGGTCATTAAAGGACTATTTGAAAGAGCTTCAAAAATTATCTCGGAAAATAAAGCCTTTTTTGAAGCAGCAACATTTGTGGACCAATTGCCTTCTATTAAAGGGGCAGCCAGTCAAAGTGTGCAGTCTTTGAAACAAGGTTATCTAGATTTTGTCGATATTGATCATTTATTTGATTTAGCAAAAGAATGTAAATGTGTGATTGTTTTGAAGGTTAGAAATGGTGATTTTGTAGGTAAAGGAGCTGTTTTAGCTGAGGCTTATTCTTTGAAGAAACAAAAAGATTGGGAAAAGTTTGAAGAGAAATTGAATCGGTCTTTTATTTTTCAACACGAACCTTCTTCTATGTACAATCCTGATTTTGCTCTTTCGAAGTTAACAGATATCGCTTTGCGGAGTGCCTCACCTTCTATAAATGACCCCAACACCATTAGTCATGTTTTTCGTTACCAGTCCATTTTATTAGGTGAATTAGGGCAAGCTCCGGCCAGGTATGCAGTCTATTTAGAAGAAATAGAATTACCTTCGTCACAAACACTAGAAGTAGGCGTTTGTTATGACTACTGCCCTTTTCAGAAGATTCTATTCCAAAATTTTGGTCAATTGGTTCAGTATATTAATCAAGACGCCTATTTAATTCGTGATCTTTATGAAGCCTTATATTTCATTGGCCTTAATTCTTCTCATAAGCATCAAGAGGTTATTAAAGGGTTTATATCATACTTATCAAATAAAATAACCGACCATTTTGAGTCTGAATATGACCAAAGAATGTTTAACGAAGTGATGGAACCTATTGCTAGGTTAAGGCCTAAAGAAACTGAGAAAAATGAGGAATAAAGGTGTAAAAAATTGCTGTAATTTGTTAGACTATTGGTGTGAGCAAAGATTTTAGTTTTTTAATGAGGCCGATCACAACGAATCAGCTTTATCAGTTTTAATGTGCGATTAAAAGACACCGTTAGTAAATAATGGCACTGTTTATCAAAAAAAAGCATAAAGCCGTTGAAAACGCTTAAATAATCAGCTAATATAGATTCTATAAGAGTAATTATTTGTGATTTATTATATGGAGGGTGACTAATGAGTAAAAAAACAATTATGTTGGTGTGTGGTACTGGAATGTCTACAACCATGTTGGTTAATAAGATGAATAATATTGTAAAGACTGAAGAACTAGATTATGAGATTATTTCATCTTCGATCCATGAAATGGAAGATTATGTAAACAATGAAAATATCGATGTCTTATTATTAGGACCACAAGTTTCTTATTTATCAGAAGGTTTGTCTAAACGCTATGCTCCAAAGCAAATCATTGTTGAAAGTATTGATAAAAATGATTACGGCTTAGCAAACGGTAGAAAAGTCTTGTTGCAAGCCGAATCGCTTTTAGACTAAAATGAAAGTAGAAGAAGTACAAGAAATTGCCATGCTAATGATTGCCAATGGTGGCGATGCGCGCAGTCAATCAATGGAGGCTATCCGCTTTGCTAAAGAAGGCAATTTTGATTTGGCTCAGCAGAAGTTCGCATTAGCCCAGGAGTCAATCTTAACTGCTCATCAATTGCAGACAAAGTTATTGGTAGGCGAAGCTCAAGGGAATAGCTCGGAATTATCTTTATTAATGATTCATGCCCAAGACCACCTGATGAACGCAATGACTGTTAACGATATGGCAAAAGAAATCGTCGATTTATATCAATTAATCCTACCGAATCATAAAAAATTTAAATAAATAATTATTTAAACCTTCTTTTTCTTTAAGAAGGTTTTTCCTTTCCATGGGAGAAGTTCACCAGCCCTATGTTGAAGCTAGCAGCGATAATTGATAAAATAAAGAATATCAAAAATGATAGGAGTGGTTAGATGTTATCTGATTCGATTCAAAGATTAAAAAGACATTATGGCTATTTTATGGGGACTATTCTTATTGCAACTGTAGGATCCTCCGTAATCAATAGAATTCTCAATATGTTCTCTCCGGTTAATGATCAATTGAATACATTTATTACCAGTGTTAATGAAACGATGACACCCGATCAATTAGTTCAATTTAGTCAAGATTTTTTTAAAGCACAATATACAGGTGTAGGAGGCTTAATAGCCTTAATCACTATGATATTATCGGTATTCCTACGCATTATGCAAAGAAGATCCTATTTTCAAAAGCTAAATTTTCCTGAAATGCGAATAGCAGATTCAGCTTTCTTTCATACCTCTCCTGTAAAAATCATTACACTTCCAATCAAGTCATTTTTTGCCAATGTCTTGGGTTGGATCGCCGGGTTCTTACTATTATTTGTTTCTGGCTTGATATTTTTTCAACTAAGCCAATATGGCAATACGGCTAGCTTAGTTTTTGTTTTGATATTTATGCTGTTGGCATTGGCCTTAAGCGTGTTTTTAGTACCTATTTCATATCTAATAGCATATGATGTGGAAGGCAAGTATAATTTCTGGGCAACCTTTACTAAAAGTTTAACGGTAGCTAAAAATAATTTTGGCCGAATCGCAAAAAGCCTAATAGTTATTCTTTTAATCTTTATTGTCTTTTTTATTTTGATAGGTCTTCTAGGCTTCGTTATGATGGATGGAGTTGGAGCGATTGTTACTGTAGGGTTGTTAGGGCTTCTAACAATAATTGGGTTAATTTTTTGGGTAGGTCCTTTAGTTGAAGTGTATATGGTTCAAACTCTAAATCATATTTTTAACAGAGAATATTAATTTCAATTGTTTTTTAAGGAGAAAAAAGATGAACATCGAAAAAATTATGGATATATTTCAAAATGATATAAAAGTCGCTGTGCTAGCAACGGTTGACAATGAAAATAAACCGCATGCTCGACATGTTCATGTTGGTCTAGCAAACGATAAAGGAATCTTTTTCATGACCAATCCTAAAACAAATCTTTATCAACAACTCCAAGACAATAAAGCTGTTGCAATGACAGCTATGAAGGAAGAAGATTATTTGATTCAGGTGATTCGGATTGAAGGGAAAGTACGAGAGTTAGGTAAAGAAAAATTAACAGAAATTTTAGGTAACAACCCTTATGTCGAAATAGTTTACCCTGATCAAGCAGATCAAGTGGGTGCCCAAGTGTTTCAAATATATGAAGGTAAAGGCTTCTACCACTCAATGACTCAAGGTCATAAGTATGAGTTTGAAATTGGTGGAAAATTATCTAAGATGTAATGATAAAGCCCTTTGAAAATGTAGAAGTTACATTTTCAAAGGGCTTCACTAATTGTTCAATTAGAAAGAATGCTGGAGGGATCTTGCTCTCAGTCAAAGATAGGTGGAGCTATACTTTATTAAAGCCAAAATCTCTCAAAGGTAAAGATTTTTTCATATAGCTATTTAGTAATCGAAGTGATTTTATTTAATCGGTTTTTAATCCTAACAAATGTTTTAAAAGGTCCTCTATTACGCTAGCAATTATAAAGGTCACCCAAGAGATTGCCCAAGCGCTACTGATAAACGACCAGAGAAAATAAATAACAGTGACCAATGGCCAGTATATATCATCAAATATTTTATCTGTTTTTTTAAGACGCTCTCGACTGTTGATTTCTTGAGGGCTAACCTGTGATGAAAGGCCAGATTCTAATAACTTTTTATAAGTTGATTGATTTCCTCCTAAATAGATGAAAAGGAAGACTGCGCTAGCAACACAGATCAAGAGTCCGGAAATAGTCAAATCTGCTAGACTAGTTGCTACATTTAGACTGTCAACTATAACGATAGGTATAATGGGTAGAAGAATTAAGGCGATACCAGCAATGAATCCATAAGAGCTAACTTTCTCTTGTTGTTTCAAGTCGTTTTTTAGTTGCCTTTCTAAGTTCTTAGATAAACGATATTCTCCCTTAGCTACTTTTTTTGGTTTGCCATTAAATTGGCTAGCTGTTACATAGAAACCAACAGCAATTACAATTGACACTATGATGATACTAATTCCGAAGCTATCGGCTAAGGTGCTGTTTTCACCTAAGACACTTTCTAAAGTCATGAAGACTGATGAAGAGGCAATCATTAAAAAGGTGCCGAGGGCTGTTAATAAATTTGACTTGGTGCTATTGGTAATAAAAGCATTGATTTCTTCTTCTGTGAGTAAGGGATAGTGTGGCAGTTTGTTTTTATCTTGTGTTTTGAATTGATAAGCATCAATCAGTTCCTCAATACTGCCAAATTCAGTAATCACTTTACCAACGGCTTCATGCTCACTCAGACCTGAATCAATTAAGTCTTGGTATTTGTCTTCCATATTTGCCAAGATTTCTGCCTTCAGTTGAAGCATTTCATCATTGACTTCAATCTTGGTAAACATAGAATCAAGATAGGTTTTTATTACGTCCATAATTAAGCTCCTTTAATAATATTTTCCACGATTGCTTTAACGATTGTCCATTCTTTGACTTTATCTTGTAAGACTTCTTTCCCTTTTTGCGTTAATCGATAGTAGGTTCTTGGACGACCATTTGTTTTCTGGCCGGGATAGTCTTCGATTAAACCATCTTTTTTTAAGCGGTTAAAAATGGAGTAAAGAGTTGTTTCTTTCATGATGTATTTTTCATTGGATAAATGAGAAATTGTTTTGCCAATTTCATAACCATAGGAATCACTCTTATCTAAAATAGCTAGGATGAAAAGGTCGTTATACCCTCTAAAAATATCACTATTTATCAATGAATCACCTCACTTTTTTTACTGTATCTGATGGAGTATTTAAATTATAAAACAATTACTACGGCAGATAAAGTAGTTTTTTAAAAAATCAGACCATAGTCCTAGGAAAATAGGAATAAAACAAGCGCCTCTCGATTGTTTAATCGAGAGACGCTTTGATTTTATTATTTGGCTTAGATTTAAAATAGGAATTAAGCTTTAAATAGTAATTGGTGTAATTTCAATGGTTCAATATATTGGCCGTCTTTATAGACACGCATATTACCACCAGAGATTTCATCAATTAGGACAACTTCATCGTTGTTTTGTAAAGTACCAAATTCAAACTTAATATCATAAAGATCAAGACCATGAGCTTTTAATTCATCAGATACAATGGTTGTAATTTGACGAGTGAGCTCAACGGTGCGGTCTACTTGTTCAGCGGATAAAATATCAAGAACAACTAATCCGTCTTTAGTGATTGGTGGATCTTGACGATCATCATCTTTAATTGTGAACTCCACGTATTGAGGAAGATCACTGCCTTCTTCAATATAATCACCGTAGCGACGGAAGAAAGAACCCACTGCTTTTTGGCGGCAAATCACTTCTAAACCTTTACCAAACACTTTAGCAGGCTTAACCTCCATTGTTTGTTCATCCATGTTTGCATTAACAAAGTGTGTTGAGATTCCAGCTTGATGGATTTTTTCAAAGAAAAATTGAGACATTTCTAAACCAGCACGACCAACGCCTTCGATAGATAGACCAACAGAGTTCGCCCCAGGGTCAAAGACACCGTTTTCTCCAGTGACATCGTCTTTAAATTTTAAGAGGTAGTTTCCATTTTCCAAGGAGTAGACGTCTTTTGTTTTGCCTTTATAAACTAATTGCAATTTCAACACCCTTTCTTATTAACATAAGTTAATTTTAGCACACCCCTATCTTAAGGAGTATAAAAAGTTAGATGAATAAACGAAATTCCAGTTAAACGTTCGGGAAAACATACGAACAAATTTTCTGGTTTAGAAAGTGACCTGTGTTATAATGAGGTGAAGAGTTTTTTTACGGACAGAGAAGAGAGGGATTATTTTGACTAAAGATAAAATTACCATCAAGGGTGCAAGAACCCACAATTTAAAAAATATAGACATAGAAATACCTCGTGATCAATTAGTTGTAGTGACTGGATTATCGGGGTCTGGCAAGTCATCACTTGCCTTTGATACCCTATATGCAGAAGGCCAAAGAAGGTATGTAGAAAGTTTGTCAGCCTATGCACGTCAATTTTTAGGGCAAATGGATAAACCGGAAGTCGATTCGATTGAGGGTCTGAGTCCCGCCATTTCAATTGATCAAAAGACAACCAGTAAGAACCCGCGCTCAACCGTAGGAACAGCTACTGAAATTAATGATTTTTTACGTTTGCTTTATGCCAGAGTAGGGACTCCCTACTGTCCTCGTCACAACTTACCCATTGTTAGACAATCTGTTGAACAGATGGTGGATCGCTTATTGGAATTACCAGATCGCAGTAAAATTCAAATTCTTTCACCACTTGTAAGGAATCAAAAAGGGCAGCATAAAAGAGTGTTGGAGCAAGTAGCTAAAGAAGGTTATGTTCGTGTAAGAGTAGATGGAGAAATATTTGATTTAACCGAAGTTCCCGAACTTTCAAAAAAAGTCAGTCATACTATTGAAATTGTGGTCGATCGAATTGTGATTAAAGAAGGGATTCGATCTCGACTTTATGACTCCGTTGAAACAGCAGTGAATGCTTCTAAAGGTTATTTAGTTGTAGATGTAATTGATGGAGAGGAACTTTATTTTAATGAGCATTATACTTGTCCATACTGTGATTTTTCTATTGAAGAGTTAGAACCAAGACTTTTTTCTTTTAATGCACCCTTCGGTTCTTGTCCGGCTTGTGATGGTTTGGGTGCTCGTTTAACTCCTGATGAAGATTTAATTATTCCTGATCCAACCTTAACTTTGCGTGAGGGAGCCTTTTTACCTTGGGGCAAAGAAGGTTCGGGCTACTATGCTTCTATGCTAGAACAATTTGCTAAAGCTTACGGTATCCCAATGGACCTTCCTTATGAAGAATTAACCAAGGACCAACAAGAAGCGCTCAAATATGGGCAACCTAACTTTCACTTTAAATTTACCTTTGAACCCATGCACGGTGGTAAGAAGCGAACGGTTGATCAGACATTTGAAGGGATCTTTAATAATGTTGAAAGACGCTATAATCAAACAAGTTCAGATTATATGCGAGATGTTTTGCGTAATTATATGCAAGAGTTAGAGTGTCCAACTTGTAGAGGTCAACGCTTGAACGAAAAAGCTTTAAGTGTAAGAGTGGCTGATAAAAATATTGCTCAAGTGACAGCATTGTCTATTGATATGGCAAAAATACATTTTGAAAATATACAATTTGATGAGCATGACTTGATGATTGCTCAACCGATTATGAAAGAAATCAATGATCGTTTGACTTTTCTAGATAATGTGGGATTGGAGTATTTGACACTCGATCGAATTGCAGGCTCGTTGTCAGGAGGAGAAGCTCAAAGGATTCGTTTAGCTACCCAAATTGGCTCGCGACTAAGCGGCGTGCTTTATATACTGGATGAACCTTCAATTGGCTTGCATCAACGAGACAATGATCGCTTAATTCATTCATTAATGGAGATGCGTGATTTAGGGAACACCCTAATTGTTGTTGAGCACGATGAAGAGACCATGTTAGCAGCTGACTACCTAATCGATATTGGGCCTGGTGCGGGCGATCAAGGAGGAAAAATTGTAGCTGCTGGAACCCCTCAAGAGGTAATGGGGAACCCTGACTCTCTTACTGGTAAATACCTAAGGGGCGAAAAAGGGATTGTTGTGCCTAAAAAACGTAGACAGGAAGACTTAGGTTGGATTGAGGTCAAGGGTGCTCGTGAAAACAATTTAAAAAATATCGATGTTTCTTTTCCAATTGGTCGCTTAACTTGTGTGACTGGCGTTTCCGGTTCTGGCAAATCGTCCTTAGTGAATCGCATCTTAAAAGTTGCCTTAGCTAAGCGGTTAACCTCTACTCAGGAAAGACCGGGTAAATTCAAAGATATCAGTGGATTTGAAGAGCTAGAAAAAGTGATTGAAATTGATCAAAGTCCAATTGGTCGAACTCCAAGGTCTAACCCGGCAACCTATACTTCTGTTTTTGATGACATTCGTGCATTATTTGCGAATACTAATGATGCTAAAATTCGCGGTTACAATAAAGGAAGATTTTCATTTAATGTCAAGGGAGGACGTTGTGAATCTTGTGGTGGAGCAGGTATTAAGAAAATTGAAATGCATTTTCTCCCAGATGTTTATGTTCCGTGCGATGTCTGTCATGGCGCCCGTTACAATTCAGAGACACTCGAAATTAAATTCAAAGGACAATCGATAAGTGATGTCTTAAATATGACAGTCGATGAAGCAGTGGAATTTTTTGATGCGCATCCAAAGATAGCGCGCAAAATGAAAACGCTGCAAGACGTAGGTTTAGGCTATATCCAGTTAGGACAATCGGCAACCACTTTATCGGGTGGCGAAGCACAGCGAATGAAATTAGCCGCTGAACTTCATCGTGTTTCCAATGGCAAAACGCTTTATATTTTGGATGAACCGACTACTGGATTACATGTTCATGATATTGTTAAATTAATGAATGTTATTAATCGATTAGTAGAGGCTGGCAACACGGTAGTTATTATTGAACACAATCTTGATGTAATTAAAACGGCAGACTATATTATTGATATGGGGCCCGAAGGTGGTAGTCACGGAGGTCAAGTAGTGGCTGTTGGTACTCCGGAAGAAATCGCTAGAAAACGAAAGAGTCATACTGGCAAATTTTTAAAAGATATTTTGAAGCGCGATAAAGATAAGGGTTTTCGATAATAGAGAGCATAGGCTGGGAAATTAAGACGTCCGGCCTATGCTTTTTTAATAATAACCGCTATCCTAATAACAGGAATCAGATAACGATTTCTTTAAAAACAAATATCAGCCTAGGGACCTATGATTAAAGAGTAATTAACTAGCATAATAGAAGATGAAGAGGGTCAGTATAAATTAGGAGGATTATTATGAACGAGAAAGAAAGAATTATCGAATTAGTTAGACAAAAAATTATATCTATGGATGAAGCCTTAAGATTACTTGAAGCAGGTGGTATGGCAAACGACTCATCAGAACCTACTGAGGATAGCGCTAAGACAAAAGACACTAAAATTGAGAGCAAGACATTGGTAAAAGATGACCTCAACCGCCTGGTTCGTTCAATGGTAGATCAAGCAGTGAATGCAGGGACAAGTGTAGTGAAAGAAGTAGCTCAAGCAAGCAATCAAGTCGTTAAAGAGGTCAATGATTCACTGGAAAACCGTAAAGAAACAAAAGACAGACCTTCTTTTAAAGAACAGACCAGTGATCAAGAAGAACATGCTTCTTATCAAGCAAAGGCTGAAGCTTTTGAAACAAAAGGGCAGGCCATTCAGCAAGAAATTGAAGAGGCTAATGAGCGACTTCATCAATTTAATGAAGAAAAGATTATTATCCAACAGCGGTTAAGAGAACTAGAAATTCTGGCTGAAATTGAAGAACTGACCACTGAGATGAAAGATCAGGTCAAAGATTTTACCTTACAAGAAAGAGCGATTGACAGTGAAATTAAGCATTTAGAACAGCAAGTCGAAGGACTTTATGATCAGCAAGAGGATCTATATGAAGAATGTAAAGAAAATCAACAAGCTGACCCTGAATTTAAACGGTTTATTTCTAATTCCACCCAAGTTCTTACTGAGCAAGCGCACCAATTTAAAGAAGAAGCAAGCAGAGAAGGTAAACGCCTTGGCAAGCAAGTGAAGGATCTGATAAAATCCTCACTCAATAATTTCACCACTAAGGATGTTAATGTATCTTTCAATGTGCCTTGGATTAAGAGTCAAGTATTAGACCATACTTTTTCCTTTGATGGAGCAACTTTAACAGCGATGGATTTTAATGTATTAAATGGTGATTTACAAGTAGAATTCCATGAAGGCGACGACATTTTAGTAGAGGCTGTTATTAAGCTGATGGGTGGACAAGATAAGCTAACGGTTGACTTGTTCAAAGAAAAAGTAACTATAACCACCATTGAAAATAAATTGGTTTTTCATGTGGATGCTATGAATTTAGCTATGGATGCCAAGATCAGCTTGCCTCATAAGCTATATCATTCAGTTGTTTTAAATACCCTTAATGGAGATATAAGAGTCAAACAAATGGAAGTAAACAATCTAATCATTTCTAGTAAGCGAGGAGACATCCGTCTTGCTGATACCAAGGCAGATGAAGTGAATATTGACACAAAATTAGGAGATGTTAAACTTAAAAACATCTCAACTGATATATTAGGTTTGAATCTAGTCAATGGTGATGTAAAAATTAAAAACTCAACCATCCAAACAACTAGTCTTAAAAATATTAATGGAGACTTCCGAATTGTTGGACCAGTTGGTAATATTAAGGCCAGTACAGTTAATGGAGATTGTTACATTACTAAAAAAGATATCGAACCAGCTAACATCTCACTTTCAGCTGTTCATGGCGACCTTAAAGTCAGCTTACTAAAAGAACAGGCTTTCACCGCAAGAGGTAATCTCTCTGAAGGACAAATTAAGCATCGAATGTCTGGCTTAGACCGACAAGAAATTTTTGATGGTGGTAAATCATTTATATACAATCGTCCCGGTCATCTGGATCAGAAAGAAGTTCAGATTGATGCAAGTATTACCTTTGGAGATTTGTACCTAAAAGATGGAGATTCTGAGACAGGAAAGGAAGGTAAATAATGCAACGATTAACACGCTCATCATCCGATCGCCGCATTTTTGGTGTTTGTGGTGGTATAGCAGAATACTTTAATATTGATTCGACTTTAGTCCGTTTAATTTTTCTGATTGCTATGTTTTCAGCAGGAGTGGGTTTTTTCCCATACATTTTAATGGCGGTTATTATACCCTATGATTATCAAGTTGGCAAACCCTCTTTACGTCGTAAAGGAAAGAAATATTCAGAAACTAATTCTCATCAGGTGATTAAAGATATTACTCCTCAAGATGACGATAACTGGAGTGACTTTTAGAAAAATAAAACGAGCCCTCATCTTATTAGGTGAGGGCTCATTTTTAATGATAGCGCCATTTGCTAGTCAGAAGGCTCTTTCTATGATACCATTTTAGAGAAAAATGAATGGAGGATCGGACCGTGGGAAAATATGTGACAGTCCAAAAATTAACTGAAACTTTAGATGTGGAGATTGTCTATGGTCATGAACATGTCGATAAGAAAATTGTTTCCAGTGAAGTTTCAAGACCAGGACTTATTCTGGCAGACTTCAAAGAATTCTATCCGAGTGATCGGATTCAATTAATCGGTCGAACAGAAACAGCTTATTTAGATACCTTGACTAGCCAAGAACGTATTGAGAAATTCCGCTCTATCTGTCGTGAAGATACGCCTGCTATTGTAGTCGCTCGAAAAATATCTATACCTTCAGAACTTATTTTAATAGCTAAAGAACGTCAGGTGCCACTACTTTCAGCTCGTTCTCGTACTAGCCGGGTCTTGGCAAATCTAACCAATTATTTAGAAGGACAATTAGCAGAGCGTTTTTCAAAGCATGGAGTCTTTCTTGAAGTATTTGGGATGGGAGTCTTGTTAACAGGCACCTCTGGAGTCGGCAAATCAGAAACCGCTTTAGAGTTGATTCAAAGGGGTCACCGTCTAGTAGCCGATGACCGAGTAGAATTTTTTATGGTGGATGAGCTAACCCTAATTGGTGAAGCGCCGGAAATTCTACAAAACTTATTAGAAATTCGTGGCTTGGGAATTGTTGATGTAATGAGTCTTTATGGAGTCTCGGCCATTGTACGTTCTAAAAAGTTAGAATTAATTATCGAGATGGTATTAGATGATGGACAAATTGAATATGATCGTTTAGGGTCTGGTCAACAATACGACCGGATTTTTGATGTTCAAATCCCAAGAACGAGAATACCGGTAAAAACAGGACGGAACTTAGCAGCTATTATTGAAGCAGCCGCTATGAATTTCAGAGCCAACAGTATGGGCTTTGATGCTACAGATGCCTTTAATGCTAAATTAGATGCTTTGATCATGTCTAATCGTGAGGTGACTAATGATTAATTCTTTCGGCTCAATTTTTATGAAGATAGATCGCATCGCCTTTCATATTGGAAGTTGGCCTGTCTATTGGTATGGGCTAATCATTGGTTTCGGAATGTTATTGGCCTATTTCTTATATATAAGGGAAGTTAAACGTAAAGGGGCCGATCCAGATAAGGCCTTTGATCGCCTTTTTTGGGCAATTATCATCGGTTTTATAGGGGCTAGAATTTATTATGTAGCCTTTTCTTGGCAGTCCTATCAAGATAATTTGTTGAGTGTTTTTGCTATTTGGAACGGTGGTATTGCAATCTATGGCGGAATTATTGCGGGCTTTCTAACCTTAATATATTTTATTCGTAAAGATAATTTAAATGCAGCATTAGAAATGGACATGGCAGCACCTGCCTTGATGTTGGCACAAATTGTTGGGCGGTGGGGTAATTTTATTAACCAGGAGGCTTACGGAGGGATTGTGAGTCGCTCCTATTTAGAAAATTTAAGATTACCTACTTTTATCATTGATCAAATGGAAGTCCAAGGGCAATATCGTCAACCCACCTTCTTATTTGAGTCTTTATGGAACTTTATCGGTCTTGTTTTAATTATGACGATAAGAAGGAAGCGTTTCTTAAAAGAAGGAGAAGTCGCAAGCTTTTATGCAGTTTGGTACGGTATAGGTAGAGCTTGGATTGAAGGTTTACGAACAGATAGTCTTTATTGGGGACCTTTTAGAGTCTCACAAGTTTTTTCGTTAATTATCGTTGTAAGTGCTATTTCAATTATGATTTATCGAAGAGTCCACTTGACACTTCCCTTCTATAAGGAATCAGATATTGCAAGATAAGGAGAAAAAAATGAACATTACAATTCTAGGATCAGGTTCGTGGGGGTCTGCTCTAGCAAAAGTCTTATCAGACAATCAACATAGTGTTACTATTTGGAGCATTGATCCTCAGGTGGTTGATGAGATTAATCAACAACATACCAACTCGCATTTTCTTAAAGAATTTGAGCTGAATGAGACTGTTAAAGCAACGCTTGATTTAGTACAAGCCTTAAAGAAAGCAGAAGTCTTGCTTTTCGCAGTACCCACCCAAGCAATTCGTAAGGTTTCTAAAGAAGTAAATAAACTTTTAGTCAAAATGGAGCGACCTCCTTTAATTATTCATGTGTCTAAAGGACTTGAACAAAAAAGTCACTTGCGTATTTCTCAAGTGCTTCAAGAAGAGCTGACCACAGATCTTTACAGAGCTTTAGTCGTCTTATCCGGTCCTAGCCATGCGGAAGAGGTCGCACGCGAAGATCTTACATCCGTTACCGCGGCCAGTGAATCGCTAGAAGCTGCTGAAACTGTTCAAGAGCTCTTTATGAATAATTATTTCCGTGTATACACTAACACGGATGTGATAGGGGTTGAATTAGGCGCTGCCTTGAAAAACATTATTGCTTTAGGCGCAGGAATTCTTAATGGTTTAAACTACGGGGACAATGCTAAGGCCGGTTTAATTACACGGGGCTTGGCTGAAATATCGCGTTTGGGTATACGCTTAGGGGCAGACCCGCTAACTTTTCTTGGTTTAAGTGGAGTTGGAGACCTCATTGTAACTTGTACCAGCATTCATTCACGTAATTGGCAAGCTGGTAATTTGTTGGCTAAAGGCTTAACCGTTGAAGAAGTGACAGAAGAAGTCCAGATGGTGGTTGAGGGTATTTTTACTTGCCTGGCAGCTTATGAGTTGGCACAAGAATATCAAGTCGATATGCCAATTACTAATGGCCTCTATCAAGTTCTTTATCAAGGAGCAGATGTTAAAGAAGTGGTTAGTCAATTAATGAATCGCTCTGGCAAACAAGAAGCCTCTTTAGCCCAACACAATGAAGTGATCACCTCAGAGAAAGGAAGATAAGATGGAAGATACGATTGAAAAGACAATGATTAATGTCGATGTTGTGATAGTAGGCGCTGGCCCTGGAGGAATGACGGCAGCCCTATACGCTTCACGTGCCAATTTAAAAACAATTATTCTTGAGAAGGGTCTACCAGGAGGAGAAGTTAATAATACGGCTGATGTAGAGAACTATCCAGGTTTTTCTAAAATAGCCGGTCCAGAATTAGCTCATAAATTTTTTGAATCTGCTATGGAGTTTGGCGCGCAGCATTCAATGGAAACGGTGGTTGGAATTGAGTTACATGACCAAGTAAAACATGTCATTACCAGCAAGAACATCTATGTAGCACCTGTTGTCATTATTGCTACTGGATCTCAGCATAGAAAGTTAGATATTCCAGGGGAAAATCTTTTAAGTGGTAAAGGAGTTTCTTATTGTGCTGTTTGTGATGGCTTCTTTTTCCGTAACCGCCACTTAGTGGTTGTAGGAGGGGGAGATTCGGCTGTCGAAGAAGGAATTTACCTCACTCAGTTTGCTGATAAAGTAACCATTGTTCACCGTCGAGACAGTCTTAGAGCTCAACAGATATTACAAGAGCGTGCTTTCAAAAATGATAAAATTGACTTCATTTGGGATACGACTGTTGAAGAAGTTATAGGTGATCAATCCGTAGAAGGCGTGTTCTTACGAAATAGAAAAACCGGCGAACGCTACACATATCCTTGTGAGGGAGTCTTTATCTACATTGGCTTAGTGCCGAACTCTTCGTTGGTTAGCCATCTAGATATTACGGATGAAGAAGGATGGATTATCACCAACGAAAAAATGGAAACGCGGATTCCGGGCATTTTTGCTGTAGGAGATGTTCGCCAAACACATTTACGTCAAATTGCCACGTCTGTTGGCGACGGGAGTCATGCAGGCCATATGGCTTACCAATATATTCAAACCTTAGCAGACTAATTTTTATAATTAATCAGACTTGGCTATTTTTAAAGGTAAGTCTTTTTAAGAAATAACTAAAAACGTGGGAGATTAGTCAAATTTCTACTATTTTATCCCAATCATGATATAATAAATAACAATGAGAAAGGTGGCGAGAATATGCCTTGGCGTGAATTATATAAAAAATGGAAAAACAAAGAAAATCTTGACCAAGCGGTCAAGAAATCTCTAGAAGAACAAGCTGGCGATGAAACAAAAGATGCTTTTAATAATGTTTTAAGCTTTGGTACGGCAGGGATGCGCGGTATTATAGGAGCGGGCCCGAACCGAATGAATATTTATACAGTTAGACAAGCAACAGAAGGTTTAGCCATGTTAATCAATGAAGCAGGTCAAGAAGCAAAAGAGCGTGGTGTTGTTATTGCCTATGATTCGAGACACTATTCCCCCGAGTTTTCAATGGAAGCCGCTTTAGTCTTAGGTAAGCACGGAATTAAGGTTTATTTATATGAAAGCCTACGTCCAACACCTACCTTGTCTTTCGCTGTGCGTTATTTACATGCTTATGCGGGTATCATGGTAACGGCTAGTCACAATCCGGCAGAATATAATGGTTATAAGGTCTATGGTGAAGATGGCGGTCAAATGCCACCAGAAGATGCGGATAAGTTAACTCGGTTTGTACGGTCCATTGAAGATCCACTAGTCATTGAAGTAGGAAATAAGACGGAATTGTTAGGGTCAGGTAAAGTTGAAATTATTGGTGATCGTGTGGATCAAGCTTATCTAGCTGAGATTGCTAAAGTAACGATTGATTCTAATCTAATTGCTGAGATGGCAGAAGAAGTAAAAATTGTTTTTACTCCACTACACGGTACGGGAATGTATCTAGGGATGCAGGCTTTAGAACAAGCAGGGTTTTCTAACATCCATGTTGTTGAAGAGCAAGCAGAACCAGATGGAGGTTTTCCAACTCTTAAATCCCCTAATCCTGAATCGCCTGAATCATTTGACTTGGCTGAACAAATTGGGCGAAATATTGAAGCTGATATTCTTTTAGCAACAGATCCGGATGCTGATCGTTTAGGTGCGATGATTCGTACTCAAGAAGGAAATTATCAATTGCTATCAGGAAACCAAATCGCCTGCTTAATGTTGAACTATATGTTAAAAGCATACCAAGCCAAAGATCAATTACCTGAAAATGGTGTAATCATAAAATCGATTGTTTCAACAGATCTAGCAGAAGAAATTGCTAAAGCCTATAAGGTTGAGACGGTAGATGTTTTAACAGGTTTTAAATTTATTGCAGAAAAAATTAAACAGTACGAAGAATCAAAAGCGCACACCTTCATTATGGGCTTTGAGGAAAGTTTTGGCTATTTATTGAAGAGCTTTACACGTGATAAAGATGCTATTCAAGCCTTAGTAATGTTGGCTGAAATTACAGCCTTTTATAAAAAACAAAACAAAACCCTCGCACAAGCGCTAATGTCAATTTATGAAGAATATGGTTATTATAAAGAAAAAACTTTATCCATCTCTTTTACATCACTTGATGGAAAGCAAGAAATGGAAGCGTTAATGAATGAAACGCGGGCTAATCGCTTGACGGAGGTAGCTGGTATTCCTGTTGCCGAAGCCTACGATTATTTAAATAGTAATTTGATTTATGCAGATGGTAAACAATCCAGTCTTTCATATCCTAAATCCAATGTTTTAAAATATAAATTGAAAGACGGATCATGGATTGCCTTAAGACCAAGTGGCACAGAGCCAAAAATAAAATTATATATGGGCGCTAAAGCTGAAAGTGAACAGGCTGCAAATGACAAAATAGTGAGTTTAGAGGCCTTTTTGAATCAATTGATTAAGTAAGTTAAATCTCTGCTGAAATCTTTTTCTTTTTAAGAAAGTGGATTTCAGCAGCTTTTTTAGCTAAAAGATTCATAGATAGAGTAGAAATTAATTTGTGATATAATAGAGAGTAATAAATATTCACCAAGAAAAGAGGGAGACCATGTCAAATTTGGAATTAGTCATTATCACTGGGATGAGTGGTGCAGGCAAAACCGTTGCTGTTCAAAGTTTTGAAGACCTTGGATATTACTGCATCGATAATATGCCGCCAAGTCTTTTGCCAACCTTTTGGCAATTGATGCGAGAATCAGGTAAAATCACTAAAATCGCTATGGTAATTGATTTAAGAACACGGGAGTTTTTTGATGAGTTATCGGATATAATCGGTACGATGGATAATAATCAAGATGTTACTTCAAGAATTCTCTTTTTAGAAGCCAATGACCAAGAATTGGTTTCTCGTTATAAGGAGTCACGTAGACATCATCCATTATCACAAGCAAATGAAGTCTCAACATTGAGTGCGATTGCTAAAGAAAAAGAGTTATTACGCGATTTAAGAACGCGTGCTCAAATGATTGTAGACACTTCTGAAATGAAACCCAGACAACTAAGAGCTTATATTATGGAACATTTTGCTGAAAAGGAGCAAGTTACCTTTAGAATAGATGTAGTCTCTTTTGGTTTTAAGTATGGTCTTCCAATAGATGCAGATGTTGTCATGGATGTGCGTTTTTTACCTAACCCTTATTATATTCAAGATTTAAGAGGATTAACTGGAGTGGATAATGCGGTTTATGATTATGTTATGAGTCAACCGGAAAGTCAAATTTTTTATAATAAGCTAATCGACTTATTAAATTATTGTGTTCCTGGCTATAAACGCGAAGGCAAAAGTAGGGCTGTGATAGCGATTGGTTGTACAGGGGGGCAACACCGTTCAGTGGCCCTAGCTGAAAGAATTGGCGAACATTTTACTCGCATGAATTATTGTACAAATGTTAATCACCGTGATATGGCAAAAAACCAAAACCAAGTATTAAAGAAGGTTGCTAGAAATGAATCAGATGCGTCAAGCTCGTTATAAAGTTGCGGTAATCGGTGGGGGAACCGGCTTGCCTGTAATTTTAAGAGGGCTAAAGAAATTAGATGCCAACATTACAGCAATCGTTACTGTTGCCGACGACGGAGGGTCATCTGGCGTTATTCGTGATTATATTAACGTTGTTCCACCGGGAGATATCCGTAACTGTATGTCAGCTCTTTCCGAAGCAGACCCAGTCTTACTTGAACTCTTTCAATATCGCTTTAACACGGATGATGATTTTTTAGCAGGCCATGCCATTGGAAATCTTTTGATTGCCGCTTTAAAGGAAATGAAAGGCTCACTGTCGGAAGCCATTGATATCTTATCGCAATTTATGAATATTAATGGTCAAATCCTACCAGCAGCTCCTGAACCATTAATTTTGCAAGCTTTATTTGAAGACGGAACGATCGCTGTTGGCGAGTCGAAAATAGCCCACCATCGTAAACGCATTCAAGAAGTTAATGTAATGACTATTGAAGGAAAACCTGCCGTTAAGGCTTCTTCAAGGGTTGTGGAAGCAATCATGGAAGCAGACTTAATTGTATTAGGTCCAGGCAGTTTGTATACTTCTATTTTGCCCAATTTAATGATTGATGAGATTGGGCAAGCGATATCAAAAACCAATGCTCAGGTAGTTTATATTTGTAATATTATGACTCAATTAGGAGAAACAGAAAACTTTACGGATGCAGATCATATTGAAGTATTACATAATCATTTGGGAGTTCGATTTGTCGATACCGTTTTGGTTAATACTACAGAAGTTCCCAAAGAATATATTATCAATCAACCAAACAAAGAGTATCTGCTTCAAGTAAAACACGATTTCAATGGTTTGCGTCGTTTAGGATGTCGGGTTATATCTAGTGAGTTTTTAAGTATGAAAGAAGGCGGCGCTTATCATGATACGGATAAGGTTGTTGAAGAATTAGGGCACTTATTGAATAGTGTGCGTTTGCTTGATAAAAATAGTTCTGATTCAAATAAGCACTCAGTTTTATAAATGGACTAAATGTTGGTTAAGGAGAGAGTAGGATGACATTTGCAGCAGAAGTAAAAAAAGAATGTACATTATTAGAAGTTCACAAAGAGCATGCCAAAGCAGAATTAGCGGCATTGATCCGCATGAATGGTGCGGTTTCTATTTATCAACAAAAGCTAATTTTAAATGTACAAAGTGAAAATGCTGCAATCGCAAGAAGGTTATATACCTTACTCAAGGACTACTTTGATGCTGAAAGCGAACTGATTGTTCGGCGCAAAATGAAATTAAAAAAGAACAATGTCTATATTGTGCGCTGTCGTTATCATGTACAAGAAATTTTAGAAGATTTAGAAATTTTTGATCAATTAAGCCTCATCTCAAGAGTGGCTCCCGAAATAATGCAAAACGACCCAAAGAAGCGCTCTTATTTGCGAGGAGCCTTTTTAGCGGGAGGCTCGGTGAATAATCCGGAGTCAAACTCTTATCATTTAGAAATATACTCGAGTTATGAGGATCATAATGAAGATCTTTGTAAAATGATGAATGATTTTCATTTAAATGCAAAAACAATTGCTCGTAGAAACGGATATATCACCTACTTAAAAGAGGCAGAGAAAATCGCTGACTTTTTAGTAATTATTGGAGCCAATCGAGCAGTCTTAAAATTTGAAGATGTGCGGATTGTTAGGGATATGAGGAATTCAGTTAATCGCTTAGTTAATTGTGAAAACGCTAATCTTAATAAAGTAATTGATGCTTCGCAAAAACAAATTGCAGCTATTAAACGAATTGAAGCCAAAAAAGGATTGTCCTCTTTACCGGAAAAATTAGAAGAAATGGCACGTTTTCGTATTGAAAATCCAGATATGAGCTTAAGAGAGTTGGGAGAGCAAATTCCTAACGGACCTATTTCGAAATCGGGAGTTAATCATCGGTTGAGAAAAATTGTTGAATTGGCCGAAAAAATCTAAATAATATATTTGCTTAGCACTTTTAAACTTCTTTTTTGGTATTTAATATTAACACCATTAAGGAGGAATTATATGAATCAAGTAACTTTTGTTGGTAGATTATGTCGAGACATACAGTTAAAAGAGGTTGGCGATTCAGCGGCTGTTACTAATAATGTCATTGCAATCAAACGTCCTTTTCGTGATCGTAATGGTGAATCAGTGACTGACTTTATTCCTTTCGTCGCTTGGAACGGTTTGGCAAAATTGATTCACAAGTATGCATGCAAGGGGCAACGCATTGCTTTATCAGGAATGATGCAAAGTCGCAGCTATCTCAACGCTGAAAAAGAAGAAATTTATGTTATTGAATGTAATGCCAGCGAAATTACTCTCTTGGACAAGCCGAAATCTAAGGCGGTTTCTAATCAAGAGATGGAGATGAAGGCGGAAGATATGCAGGTGTCCCAAGAAACGATTCAGCAAGTGTTAAATGATATTTCAAATTGATTAGCTGTTTTAAAAAAGTTGCCGAGCAAATACTTGCTCGGTTTTTTGTTTTTATAAAATAATAAGCCCAAAAACTATAAATGTTATATACTACCTTGGACTGAGTGGAGAAGACCTAGTGTCTCTTATAATAAGATTTGTGTATAATAGAAAAAACAGTAGGTTCTTAAAAAGGGGGAAGCCAAATGAAAATATTAATGATTGAGGATAATGAATCCGTTTGTGAAATGATGGGGATGTTCTTTGAAAAAGAAAATTTTGAAGCAAGCTTTCATGGTGATGGAAAAGAAGGATTTGAAGCCTATCGGACGCAACCTAACATTTGGGACATTGTTATTCTGGATTTAAATCTACCTTCTATGGATGGAATGACCATTTGTCGCAAAATTAGACAGATTTCTAAAGAGACGCCTATTATTATGCTAACTGCTCAAGATTCTGAAAGCGACCAAGTGATTGGTTTAGAAATGGGCGCGGATGATTATGTAACCAAACCCTTCAGTCCCTTGACGTTATTAGCGAGGATGAAAGCTCTGCATCGAAGAGCTCAAGTAGTTTCAGCTGATGCAGCTGTTAAAGAAGAAAATGAGTTTGATATTGAAACAAAAACTGTCAAAATCAATACTTCTACACGTGAAGCTTACTATCACGATAAAAAAATAGAGAGTTTAACACCTAAGGAATTTGATTTATTTGTAATGTTTGCTCAGCATCCTAAGCGAGTGTTTACCAGAGAGCAATTACTCAAGAGTATTTGGGAAGATCCCTTTTTTGGTGATGAAAGAACAGTAGATGCACACATAAAAAAATTAAGACAAAAAATAGAGCGTTATGGTTCCCAGTTGATTCAAACAGTTTGGGGAGTTGGTTATAAATTTGAAGAACTAGGTGATTAATTATGAAGTTCTTATGGCAGCAAATAATTGTTTTCTTAATAGTATTATTGACTGCCCTAACGGTTTCTGCATACCGTATTTCCGATTATATGGAAAAGAAGATCTATGAGGATCGTGAATTGCAGCTCTTGCGTTATGGTGAAAATATAGTTGATAATTATTTTTCGAGAGAAGATTTGGTTCGTGCATCCCAGTTACTGTCAAGTGAAAAAATAATTATCCAAGTGAATTTGTCCGATGGACGAATAATTTATCCTACTTATGATCAGCGCTTTGGTTCGAAGTTGAGTAAAGAAGATCTGGAACAGATTGCTAAGGGTGGAAATGTTGGTTTACGCTACTCACAAAGATACGTAGACCCAGACACGCAGTTACAAATGGCAACGGTCTACATTCCTTTGAAAGAAAATCAAGTAGCAGGTTTTCCTCCAGGTTTTATTAGTTTAGGGGCACCACTAGAAGATTTAGAAGAAAAAGTGACGGCCATGCAAGAAAAAGTATTATTTGCTTATTTATTAGCAGGTATTGCAGGCTTAGGGATGAGTGTTCTCTTTTCAATCTATCAGACTAATAAGTTAAAACAGCTGCGAAAAGCCAGTCAAGAAATTGCTTCTGGAAATTATGAAATTAAGGTGAATACCAAAGGTCAGGATGAATTTGCTGATTTATCTAAAGATTTTCAAAAGATGGCAGATTCTCTTGTTCAATATGAGTCGGAAGTTGAAAGACAAGAGACATTAAGGAAACAATTCATGATGGATGTAGCTCACGAAATGCGAACCCCTCTAACAACCATGAGTGGATTATTAGAAGGTTTACGTTACGATATGATTCCTGAAAATCAAGTGGATCGCAGTTTGGAACTCATCCACTCTGAAACGCAGCGCTTGACACGTTTAGTTAATGAAAATTTAGATTATGAACGAATACGTAACAAACAAATCAGCCTAAATAAAGTTTCTATCAATACCGAAGTTTTATTTGAAAATATAAAAACCCAATTACAAGTAAAAGCTAAAGAAAAGAATGATCAATTAGTTAGTCAAATTGCACCAGATTTCACTTTATGGGCAGACTATGATCGTATTACTCAAGTTTTGATTAATTTAGTAACCAATGCCATTCAATTTTCGCAAGATAGTGAGATTGTTTTAGAAGCTAAAATGGTAGACGCAGGTTCTCAAATAAAAGTGATCGATCATGGTATTGGGATTGACACCGATCAGATTCGTTCCATATGGGAAAGGTTTTATAAAGTTGATGTTTCAAGAAAAAACACAAAGTTTGGGGAATCTGGCATCGGTTTGGCTGTTGTCAAATCCTTGGTTGAAGCTCATAATGGGAAAATAGAAGTTGAGAGCGAACTCAATAAAGGGTCAGTTTTTATAATAACGTTGCCACGTCAAAACAAATAAGCTATAATGTACCCTTGTTAATGATAACTAACAAAACTGACATGATAAGGAGGACTATCGAGTGGGGAAAACTTTAAAAGGCATAATATCTATTGCTCTTATTTTAGGTTTAGTAGGAGTCATTACTTTGAACGCTTACGTAAATTCAAATTCAAAAGCTAATCTTGTTCAAAAGCCTAACCAAGAATTCACCAACATTTTGGACGATATTCAATCTCAAATTGATGAGCTATATTATGATGAAAACCAAGATTTCTTAAAAGAATCATTCCAAGTGGAAATGATAGACCCAATTAAAAAGAATATTAATAAGTTGAATGAATCAACGACTGTTAAGAATCAATATCTTGATCAGTTGAAAGAAATTGAAAAACGTTTCCAAGCACAAAATGAGGTCAATGACTTCTTTGCAGGAACCAAAGATGCTATCCGTGGAAATGAAGTGAATGAAGATTTAATGATCCGCGAAGGGCTCACTAAAGAAAAAGTGTTCAAGGTAAAAGAAGAATATTACTATGAAGAAATTGGAATTGATGAGCAGACGTCGGATTCAAATCAAGAAGTAGAATTAGATGCTTTTCAAAAGGCGATTAATCTTCTGATTGATCAAGTGGAAGAAAGTGTTGTTGAAGGTGATGAACTTTTAGAACTTTTCAAAGATGTAGAAAAAATTGACATCGTTGATGGTAATATTGGTAAAATAGCACAAGCTATGCGCAAATTCGATCAGCGATTATTAGAAGTCAAAAATTCACTTCCTTCTCTATATAAAACAATGAATAAAAAAGCGGATACTTATACCCATAAAGTGATTAAGGAAGTGGCAAAAATAGCTAAAGATGTGCCACAATACTATCAACTCTTAGTTAGCTCTTTGGAACCATCTGAGCGTTTAAGTCAAGCTCTTGAAGATAATAAGGAACTTTTCGAAGGATCAGAGGAAACAACGGTTGAAGTAGTTGAAACAACTCAAAAGATAGCTGAAACTGTTGAGACTTCTAACGATTATTATTACGAGGAACCAGAAAACTCATGGACTAATCCAGAGCCAACACCTCCAAGTACAACTGTTCGACCAGGAACATCTGAACCAGTTGAATCGACACAAGTAATCGAGACATCTGAAGTTAATGACGATAATTATTACTAATATGCCTTTGATTTTTAATTAAGAAAAGCACTTCACCTTCAATTCATGCCTTTTATTAAAAGGTTATTTATTGGAAGTTGGAGTGCTTTTGTTAAAATAATTGGATATAAGAAATAAGGAGGAAAGATATGGATGTTTTATGCTTTATCGCCCATGATCAGCTAGCAAATTCTTCTAGCCAGCAATTTTTATTAGCTAGTGGCCAAGCACTCACCCAAACAGACTACGTTGATTTAACGGCTGAGTGGCAAGACAAAGGTTTTTTTGATTCCAAACAAGAGCTTTTAAGAATGGCTGATTATGAGCGTATTTTATTTCAATTTCCTCTGTATTGGTATCAAGCACCGGCAATCTTAAAGGTTTGGATGGACCAAGTGTTTAATGATCAATTAAACTTTAAACAGACAGTGAAAATTTTACAAGATAAAGAATTTGGAATTGTATTAACGGTAGGTTCTAGACTCGAAAGTTTTCAACCAGGTGAACGAGCGGGAGTTAGTTTAGCGGACTTAATGTCACCTTATTATGCTTGGGCAAACGATTTTGCTATGAAGTATCGTCCACCTTTTATTATTTCACAATTTCATTATTTAACAGAAGAAGAAAAATATCATTTAATGATTGATTACGTGACTTATTTAAAAACAGGTCGACTTTATTTACTAGAAGATAAGGTGAATGTTTTGTTAGAAGAACTTGATCGACTAAAAATAAATTTAGACCCGCTTGATCAGCATATATATGACCAATTTATTCAGAAATTAATTGACCAAGCAGACGAGCTAAAAGAATTAGAACTTTTTGATGAGGAGTAGTAAAGATAATATGCAAAAAGCAAAGATGTTCCAAGTTCCTATTGAAAAATGGGCAGAAAGTTGCAAAGATTATCCAAGTCGTGCTGTTTTAAAGGTAGCTTTAGCTGTTTTGAAAGAGCAAGAGAAGAGAATTGAACAAAATAGAGACCAATTAGATGCTAATGCATGGAGTCCCAAAGCTTGGTCTTAGATAGGCTTGCAAGATAGTAGAATAGACTTTATACTAAAACGAAAGAACGAGTGGGAGTGAATGTGATGTCAATAATTGAAGATTTAAAGTGGCGAGGCGCTATCAATCAACAAACAGATGCAGAGGGTTTAGAGAAGCTATTATCTAAAAAAACGATTGCCTTATACTGCGGAGTAGATCCAACGGGGGATTCTATGCATATTGGGCATTTAATTCCTTTTATGGTTTTAAAGCGGTTTCAATTAGCCGGTCACCAACCGATTGTCTTGATTGGAGGGGCAACAGGATCGATTGGCGATCCTTCAGGTCGAACCAGTGAAAGAAGCTTACAAACAATGGAAGTAGTCCAAAAAAATGCTCAGAAGCTGACACAACAAATGGAAAAACTGTTCTTAAAAGGGGATTCGGCTGATAATACTTTCAAAATAATGAATAATTATGATTGGTTAAGTAAACTCTCTTTATTAGAATTTCTGAGAGATTATGGTAAACACTTTAATGTTAATACGATGTTGGCTAAGGATGTTGTAGCCAGTCGACTTGAAAATGGAATTTCATTTACTGAATTTTCCTACCAAATTCTTCAATCCGTTGATTTTCATTACCTCTTCCAAACACAAAATGTTCAATTACAAGTCGGTGGTGGTGACCAGTGGGGAAATATTACAGCAGGTTTAGATTTTATCCGTCGTATGGAAGGAACAGAAGCAGAGGCCTATGGTTTAACTATTCCTTTAATGCTTAAGTCAGACGGTACTAAATTTGGCAAATCAGCAGGAGGAGAAACTGTTTGGTTAGATCCAGAAAAGACGACTCCTTATGAATTTTATCAATTCTGGCTTAATCAAGCAGATGATGATGTTGTTAAATATTTAAAATATTTCACTTTCCTCGAGCAATCAGAAATTGAAGCTTTAGAAAAAGAAGTGGCTGAACAACCGCATTTAAGAAAGGGACAACGTCGTTTAGCTGAGGAAATCACACGGTTTGTGCATGGTCAAGAAGCATTAGAAGAAGCCGAAAAAATTACTCACGCTCTGTTTACCGGTAATGTGGGTAATCTAACTACTCAACAAATTGAAGCAGGATTTAAAAATATGCCGCATGCACTAGCGAATAAAGAAGCAATGAATATTGTAATCTGGCTAGTGGAGACAGGGATCGTTCAGTCCAGAAGACAAGCCAGAGAATTTGTTAGCAACGGTGCTATATTAATTAATGGCACAAAAGTAACTGATTTGGATTATGAAATCAGTCAAAAAGATGCCATTGGAGAACTTTATATTATTGTCAGACGCGGGAAAAAACACTATACACTGGTCACTTTAAAATAGCGGTTGGTTCAAAACATCCTTAGAAAATTTCTAAGGATGTTTTTATCTGTTCAAATGTTTCAATAAGGTTACAAGTCTTATACGATTCAACGAAAACGCCCTTTTTTGATGTTTAATGTGTTAATATCATTCTTGTTAAGAGAAAAGTATCAATAGATATATTTAAATAAAAGTTCAAAGAGGAGCTAATAAGAATGAAAATCAAATTTTCTAAGAAGCTATTAACGACATTATTAACTTCATCAATTATACTTTCATCAGTTAGTAGTTTACCAATCTATGCTCAAGATATTGAGGGTATTAATGCAAACATTGATTATCAAGTAAATAATTTAAATGCTGAACAAACTCAGCTATATGCTCAGTTAGTAAATTCATACAATCAAATTGAAACAATTAAAGAAGAGGCTGAGCAACTTCAAAATTCGATTTCAGACGATAACCAAACAATTGAATTATTAAACCAAGAAATTGAAGAACTACAAGAAATGATTGACAAGCGTCAAGAGTTAATTGCTGAACAAGCGGTTGCTATTCAAGAAAAAGGTGGAACTACCAACTACCTAAATATTTTAGCATCTTCAGAATCACTTTCTGATTTCGTTGGACGAATGGATGTAATTATCAAGCTGGTTTCTTCTAATAAGGATTTATTAAATAGTCAAAAAGAAGACATGGCAAGTGTTGAAGCTAAAAAAGTAGCGACTGAAAAAGCTAAAGCAACAAAAGTTGATAAAATGATCAGCTTAGAAGCATTAAAAGGTGATTTAGAAGTTGAAACAGCTTCAGCAGAATTAGCTTACGCAGAATTAACTAGACAAGCAGAATTAGCTGAAGAAAACCGTCTAGCTCTAGAAGCAGAAGCAGCGGCCTTTGAAGCGGCAACTCAAGTAGCAATTATTGAGAACATACAAGCAGTTGAAGAAGCAGTTGTTGAATCTGGTGAAGATGTTGTAACTTCAGAAGTAGCACCATTAGAAACAATTGAAACATCTCAAGAGACTACACAAACAGCAGAAGTTTCATATGAAGTTGTTGCTTCACTAGAGACAATTGAAAGTGAAGAAGCAGTTGTTACAACTCAAGCAGTAGAAACAAGTTTAGAGCCAATTGAGACAACACAAGCTATCGAAACCACTGTTGCGCCAGTTGAAACAACACAAGTTGTTGAAACGAGTCTTGAGCCATTAGAAACAACAGCGGTTGAAGTGATTGCAACCACTGCAGAAGTAATCGAAGAAGTCCAAGCGCCAGACTTGTCTTATAATACTGGATCATTAATCGGAAATGCTGAAAAATATATTGGTATCCCTTATGTATGGGGAGGTAAATCTCCAGCAGGATTTGACTGTTCAGGATTTGTTCAATATGTTTTCAAAGAGACCTATGGTATGGAAATTGGTGGATGGACTGGTGCTCAAGAAAATGCGGGCACTAGAATTTCAATAGACCAAGCACAAGCAGGTGACTTATACTTCTGGGGTAGTCCTGGAGGAACTTACCACGTTGCTTTAGCAACTGGTGGAGGAAATTATATTCATGCTTCTCAACCAGGCACACCTTTAGGTTACTCAAACATTTCAACATTTACCCCATCGTTTGCGGTAAGAGTCTTATAAAAATTAATGAGAGTCAGGAAACTGACTCTTTTTTTATACAATCATTTAATTAAGCAAAAGACTGCTTCTAATCTATGATATAATATGAGAGATAATTTATTTGAAAGGGGCACTCATCCGTGACCGAACAAAAAACTTTTTATATTTCAACACCGATTTATTATCCCAGTGGTAAATTGCATATAGGAAATGCTTATTCCACTCTTGCTGCTGATACCATGTCACGCTATAAGCGTTTAATGGGTTACGATGTTTTCTTTGTAACTGGAACTGATGAACATGGTCAAAAGATTGAACAAAAAGCTGAGGAATTAAATTTAGAGCCCAAAGCATATGTTGATGAAATGGCTGAAGAAATTCAAAAGCTTTGGCAAAAACTAGAAATAACCAATGATCATTTTATTCGTACTACTGACGACTATCATGTTCAAGCGGTTCAAAAGATTTTTGACCAATTATTAGAACAAGGCGATATTTATTTGGGTGAATATTCAGGTTGGTATTCAGTCAGTGATGAGGAGTATTTTACCGAAACGCAGCTAGCGGAAGTCTTTAAAGATGAAAAGGGTAATGTCGTGGGAGGAATTGCTCCTTCCGGCCATGAAGTAGAGCTAGTAAAAGAAGAATCTTATTTCTTTAAATTAGCCAAATATACGGATCGGTTAATTGAATATTACGAATCCGATGATCAAGTGATTTTACCTGAATTTCGAAAAAATGAAATGATTAATAACTTTATCAAACCTGGTTTAGAAGACTTAGCAGTATCAAGGACCTCCTTCAGTTGGGGAATCCCAGTGAAGACAAATCCTAAACATGTTGTTTATGTATGGATTGATGCACTATCTAATTATATCACCTCTTTAGGTTATGGTAGCGATAATGATGAAGCTTTTAAAAAGTTTTGGCCTGCGGATATTCACGTCTTAGGCAAAGATATTTCGCGCTTCCATATGATTTATTGGCCCGCCTTATTAATGGCTTTAGATCTTCCTTTACCGAAACGTATTTATGCCCATGGTTGGATTGTCATGAAAGATGGCAAGATGTCTAAATCCAAAGGGAATGTGATTTACCCAGAGATTTTGATTGAACGATATGGTCTTGATGCGACTCGTTACTATCTTTTAAGAGGGATGAGTTTGGGGAGTGATTCTGTATTTACACCAGAAGACTTCGTTAAAAGCATCAATACTGAATTAGCCAATGACTTAGGAAACTTGCTCAACCGTACTGTTGCGATGATTAATAAATACTTCCAAGGTGCCGTACCTAACAAGCAAGTTTTGCAGTCACAAAATGATTTGGATAAAGAGTTCACTAATTATTTAACAGATCATTTAGAAGCATACCATGAAAAAATGGAATTAATGGCTTTTGATAAAGCGATTGACGCCTTAATGGCGATTGTTTCTAGATCTAACAAGTATATTGATCAAACTGAACCTTGGAATTTAGCAAAAGACTCACAATTAACAGATCGTTTAGCCATTGTAATGTTCCATTTGGCAGAAAGCTTACGCATCATCGGTCATTTATTAAGACCTTTTATGACACAGGCTCCATTGGAAATCTTCAAACAATTGGGTGTTGAGGAAGAAATAAACGCTAATTTAAGCGATCTAGTTTTTGGTCAATTTGCAGAAAATGCGCAGGTAATTAAAAAAGGTGTTCCTATCTTTCCTCGTTTGGAAGTGGAAGAAGAGATTACTTATTTACAAGAAGCCATGTCTCTTGAAAGTCAAAAGGATATTTCTTCAGCTAATTTAACAGTATCTGATCCTGACTGGGACCCGGAAGCAATTCAGTTAAGCTATGCTGAAACGGCAGAAGTAGCATTTGATGATTTTATTCAAACTGAAATTAAAGTAGCAGAAGTTATTGATGTCGACGAAGTAGAAGGCTCCAATAAGTTGTTACGCTTTAGACTGGATGCAGGTGACCAAGGTCATCGTCAAATCTTATCGGGTATTAAAAAATACTATCCGGATTTCAAAGAGTTAATTGGCAGAAAAGTCTTGGTTGTGGCAAATCTTAAACCGAGAAAGATGATGGGTCATATTAGTCAAGGTATGATTTTATCTGCTGAAAGTGGCAAAGATTTACATTTAGTTTTTGCCCCAGATCAAGCCAAAAATGGTTCACTGATTGGGTAAAAAGAATAAAAAGGACAAGTATTCGCACTTGTCCTTTTTATGTTTAATGAGCCTATCTGTTTGAAAAGAACGAGTTATGTTAAAATAACAAAAGATTGGAGAGGAAAAAATGAAATTATTTGATACACACACTCATCTAAATGTCTCCCAATTTCATGGGAAAGAAGAAGAATATTTACAAAGAGCTAAAGAAGCAGGCGTCGGTTTTTTAGCAGTTGTTGGTTTTGATCGTCCTACCATCGAGCGCAGTCTAACGCTTAGCCAAGAGCATAAGCATTTGATTAGTGTGGTAGGTTGTCATCCCACCGAAACCATTTATTATGATCAAACTTTTGAAGACGATTTACATAAGTGGTTAGAATTAGATCGTGTCAAAATGTTAGGTGAAATAGGTTTGGATTATCATTGGGATACCTCTCCCAAAGATATTCAAGCTAAAGTCTTTAGAAGGCAAATAGCCATTGCCAAGGAACATAATCTACCAATTACTATTCATAATCGCGAAGCAACCAAAGATTGCTACCGAATTCTTAAGGAAGAAGGGCTTCCAGCAGCTGGGGGAATTATGCACTCTTTTGGAGAAGGACCTGAGGAGGCGAAGCGCTTTTTAGATTTAGGTATGCACTTATCTTTTAGTGGGGTGGTCACTTTTAAAAAGACGGAAGATGTCCGTCAAGCTGCGGCCATTACACCACTAGACAAACTATTGATCGAAACAGATGCTCCTTACTTAGCCCCTGTTCCAATGAGAGGAAAGCAAAACGAACCAGCTTTCGTTAAGTATGTAGCGGAAAAGTTGGCTGAAGTTAGAAACCTTTCCGTCGAAGAAGTTGCCCGGATAACAAGTGAAAATGCCTTTAAGCTATTTAATTGGCAACCAGAAGAGGAAGCTTAATGAAAGAAATAGAAGTGCCCACCGAAGTGGTGGTAGTAGAAGGTCGATCTGATACCCAACGTCTTAATCAGATTTTTGGCCCAAGTATTAAAGTGATTGAAACCAATGGGTCGGCCATTGATCAAGAAATCCTCAGCCGAATTGAAGAAGCTAATAAGCAATTTGGCGTAATAGTCTTTACTGATCCTGATTATCCTGGCGAGCGCATTCGCAGAATTATTCGTACTCAAATTCCAAGCGTTAAAGAAGCTTTTTTAAGCCAAGAAGCTGCAAATTCACACCGTAAAAAAGATTCTTTGGGAATTGAACATGCCAGTGCAGCCGATATTCAAGCAGCCTTAAGTAAAGTAACAAAGATGTCGCCTCAAAAAGAATTGAAACCGATACCCATGGCAGAACTGGTGGCTATGGGTCTAGCTGGAACAGAGCAAGCCAATGTTTTAAGGCAAACAGTAGCTAATCATTTTAATTTAGGACACGTTAACGCTAAGCAGTTACAAAAGCAATTGGCTAAGTACCAAGTAAGTCGTCAAGAGATACTAGCTTATTTAAAAAGGAGGGAAGAAAGTGAATAAAGATATTGATCATAAACTAATAGCAACACCCAGTCGTACAAGTTCGATTATGAAGCAGTATGATATAAAAATGAAGAAAAGTTTAGGGCAAAACTTTTTAGTAGAGCCTCAAATTCTACAAAGGTTAGTAGAAGTAGCAGAGATTGATTCAGAAACAACCGTTATCGAAATAGGTCCAGGAATAGGTGCTCTGACAGAGTTTTTGGCCTTATCTGCTAAGAAAGTGTTGGCATTTGAAATAGATCAACGTTTTGTAAATATTCTTCAAGATACCCTATCTCCCTATGAAAACGTTGAAGTTATTCATCGAGACATTTTAAAAGTTGATTTTAGTCAATCAGATTATGCTTACTTACACCAAAGTAAACGCTTAGTGGTGGTCGCTAATTTACCTTATTATATTACGACGCCTATCATTATGCATTTACTAGCTAGCCAGTTGTCCTTTGATTCTTTAGTCATGATGATGCAAAAGGAAGTAGCTGAGCGCATGACTGCGCAAGTAGGAACCAAAGCTTATAATTCACTAACAGTGGCTATTCAGCTTCAAATGAAAGCGGAATTAGCATTTATTGTCCCTCCCACTGTTTTTATGCCCAGACCCAATGTCGATTCTGCTGTGTTAAAATTAACGAGCTTAGAAAATCCATCTCACAACTTTAAAAACAGTAGGTCATTTCAACAGTTTGTTCAAGCTTGCTTTAAACAACGTAGAAAAACCCTGTGGAATAATTTAAAAGTTTATTATCCCAATCAAGAAGCAACTTACTTAGAAAGTTGCTTTGCTAAGGCGGATATTTTACCTAGCCGTCGCGCTGAAACATTAAATTTGGATGAGTTTATCAAGCTTTTTAACATTTTAAGTGAAAGAAATTGATAGAATAATTGTTAGACGATAATGTTAGACGATAATACATGTCAACCGTAAATGAAAATGTCCTGAAATTTTAAAAATTTGCGGGATAAAACTA
>NZ_JBNUPI010000013.1:0-59566 GCF_050409505.1 Facklamia sp. P12937 | reverse complement strand
GACGATCACTTCTTCATTCGTATACTTTCGGCCATTGGCGCAAGCTTTAACATGGGTGCCGTCAATGAAAATAGCTTTAGAATCAATCATGTCCGCTTCAAAACACTGTGTGAGAATCTGGCTAAAGATCTGTTGGGCGATACTTGTCCCTTCGAAACGACGCTTATAATTTTTTCCAAAAGTTGAAAAATGTGGCACTGGGTCAGTGAGAGATAACCCTAAAAACCAACGATATGCGACATTCACCTGAATTTCTTGAATGGTTTGGCGCATACTTGGAATACCGAATAAATATTGAATCATAGGTATTTTAATCAGTGTCACTGGGTCAATGCTCGGACGTCCATTATCTAAGCAATAAACATCTTCTACCAGTCCATAAATAAAAGAAAAATCAATATGTCGATCAATTTTTCTCAGAAGATGTTCTTCTGGAACAAGGTCTTCGAGCGCATGAAAAGCCATCTGATGACGTGCTTCGAACGTTTTACTTTCTGCATTAGTGGACATCATAGAAATCACCCGTTTTCTTTTTATTATATATCAAAAAGCCCTCTAAATCACCATAGGTTGGTGATTTAGAGGACTTTGTCTTCAGTCTGAAGCTGGCCATTAGCCAGCTTTTACTTTTTCTATTATTCTGCTTCTTCTGAAGAATCATCTTGATCATCAGATGCTTCTTCATTCTGATCGTCTTCATCGTCTTCATTGTCTTTAGAATCAAAAGCTGGTTCTAAGTGTCCTTCTTCCGCTAATTTATCGACAAATTCACGTACTTCAGGAGATGAGAAAGCTTTTTGTAATGCCTTAGCTGCTTCACTATCTTTATTTCCTTCACGAACTGAAAGAATAATAGCAAAAGTATTTTCATCATCTTTTTCTAAGAACAAAGCATCTTCAGGTTTTAAATCAATTGAAGCAATATAAGTTGGGTAGTTGAAAACTAATTCAACGCCATCCTCATAAGCACCTGTTAAGTTTAATAAGTCAACACTTGTAAACTCGAAGTTATAAGGATTTTCAGTAATGTCATCTACTGTCGGGAAAAGACCTGCTTCATCATCTAATTCAATTAAGTCATTTTGTTCAAGGACGAATAATGCACGTGCCTCATTTGTTGGATCTGAAGGAATAGCCACTTCTGCGCCCTCTTCGATATCTTCCATTGACTCATAAACAGGTGAATAGAACCCAACAACAGCGTTATATACTGGTTGAATGGCTACTAAATCTGCTTCACGCTCTTCATTGAACATTTCCATAAATGGAAGGTGTTGTGCAAAACTTCCAAAAGCTTCATCATTAAACACTGCTTCATTGTATTGAATATTATCAGAAACCTCTACTAATTCAATAGAGTAAGGCTCTTCAATTACATCCGCTGCAATTTCAACGATATCAGTCATCGGTGGCATATGAGAAGCAATCTTTAATACATTATCTTCTTGTGCCGAAACGGATAGTAGACCGCTTAAAGCTAGTGACACTGATGCAAAAGTAACAAAGCTCTTAAATAAATTTTTATTAAACATCTAATTCCTCCTATTATCTCTTATCTAACTTACGCGCAATTTTTAAACCTAACCATTGTAGAATTTGAACAATGATTATGATTAGAATAATCGCAAAATACATGATATCCGTTTCATACCTCTGGTAACCATATCGGATAGCAAAATCTCCTATCCCACCGCCGCCAACTACCCCCATAATGGTCGAATAAGATAGAAAGGATACAAAAGCAGTGGTAAATCCAATAATTAAAGATGACCGTGCTTCAACAAATAGAAATTGAGTGACTAACTCCCAAGTATTCGCTCCAAGGGAATCAGCTAATTCCACCACGCCTTTAGGAATGTCATGCAAAGACTGTTCCACGAAGCGAGCATAAAGGGCAATGGCAATCAACATCATCGGAAAGGATGCTGCAATCGGATCGCCAGTTGCTCGCCCATAAACCATTCGAATAAGGGGTTGCATTGCGACAACAAGTAACAAAAAAGGAAAAGAACGAACAATATTTACAAATAGGTTTAAGCTAGAATTCAAAAAATAATCCTTTCTTGCTTTACCCATTCGCTGACCCGGACTAGTCAAAAATAAAAGAGTACCTAAAGGAAGACCTAACAAAATAGCTGCTGCTGAGGAGAAAAAAAGCATAATACTTGTTTCTTGAAGACTTTCCCATAATTTTGGCCAATATTCAATGACGCGCACTATTATTTCTTCCAACATCTTAGCTTAGGACCTCCTTCACTTTATCATAATAACTTCCTACTAGTTCTTGGTCACGGTCGGTCAAATTATCAACTATATCTATTAAACCACCTTTTTCCATAATTGCCACTCTGTCGCAAAGTTGCCTTACAAAACCCAATTCATGGGTCACCACTATAATTGTCATGTCGAATTGTTGATGTGCTGCTTTTAATATTTGAACAATTTCATTCGTTCGCATGACATCCAAAGCAGAGGTCGGCTCATCACAAAGCAAAATTTTTGGTTTAGTAATTAACGCTCTTGCAATACCAACTCTTTGTTTTTGCCCCCCCGACAACTGACCAGGATATTGATCTTTTTTATCAGCTAGACCAACAAAATCAAGAACAGAATCAAGAGACAGGGCATTTGAATATTTAAACAATTTAAGGGGTAAGGTGATATTTTCACCAACTGTTTTATTATTCAATAAATTAAAATGCTGAAAAATCATACCTACAGACTTACGATGGAGTCGCAGTTCTTCCTTGCTGAGTTGCAATAGATCTTGTCCATCAATTAATACCTTTCCTTTATCTGGTTTTTCTAAAAGATTAATAAACCTTAAAAGAGTCGATTTTCCAGCACCACTTTCTCCTACCAAACCAAAAATTTCCTTATTTTGGATCGTTAGGGAAATACCATCAACCGCTTTAACTTGTTTATTATTCAAATAGTAATGTTTAGCAACATCAAATAATTCGATCACAACCAATCACCACCTTTCTGCCACAAGTCATAAGAGCATTATAACATAACTTTTTGATATTTCACATTAAATGAAGATTAAAAGATATTGTGAAAATATAAATTGAAACGTTGGTATAAATGCTTTTATTTAACTTTTTATTGTGATTGGTTTAAATTTAATTTAAAAATGTGCACAAAAAAAGTAGTGGAGAAATATTCACTACTTTAAATATAAACTTATTATCTATATAGCTTACGATCGAATAAACGAGGGGCTGCTTGATAGACTAGGAATAGAATGATTGCCGAAGCAAAAGATGTTAATAAGGCACTCGCTCCATTCATGATAAATGAGAAGACTAAGGGTGACATCCCTTCAGGTGCATAAGATCCCCAATAAATATAGCCAGCCACAAAGTGCCAGAAGAAACGTGCAAATGTTCCAATGAAAGTTGCTAAAATTAAAGGCCAAGCTTTATTTTCAGACTGATAAAAACGCTCAGACATTAAGCCCGCAAAACCACCAAAAGCAAAAGCAAGGAGGTATTCAATTAATACCTGACTAACGCTTAAAAAATATACATTCCCTAGGGGGAAATGTAGCAAACCCCATAGAAAGCCGCAAAACAGCCCCCATTTAAATCCTCGTTTTAAGGATAAAATTGTCAATGGTACCATGCCTAAAGAAATCGTTAATGAAGCACCGAAATTTGTCGGTAATAAAGACAGGACCACTGCGATAGCAGCAAAAATAGCTGCTTCTACTAGAAGTAAAACATTTTTATTCTTTCCCATAAAAAAACTCCTTACATTTTTGCAAAGTAAAGAGAAAAGGCATAAAGTCCCTATTTCAAAGTAATTCCTACGCACGTTTGACCGTGATCAGGTTCAAGGGTCTGGAACAAGTCCACTCTCAGCTTCAAGGCTCCCCTTTACTTTACGATTATTTAACTGCCATTATTTTAGCATTCAAATGTTTGCTTGTAAATTAATTCTTTTCAATTTTCATTTTAAAAAAGCTAATATTTCTTGACCGTTTTTGAAATATAAATTGATGATTGCTTCTAATAATCTATCACTTAACGTCTTAAATCGATTCGCTCACTGATAAAATAGATAATTATTCCTCCAGCCAATAGAGATAAGCCTTCACTAACCATCATACTTACAAGTCGGGTTATAAAAGTTTCCCAAGGAGCTCCTAAAAAAACAACTAACAAGGCAATATTAACCATCGATATAGTCATGGATAGGCCAATAATTAAATATTTGAAAAACAGCGACTTATTAATTTCATCTTTCTTACTATCAATTAAAGGAAATAGTTTTTCAATGATAGAGCAAGCTAAATGTAAAAAAATAAAGCTAGTGAGCGAGCCAATGATCATATCCCAAATACCGTAAGAAAAATAATTGACAATAAAAACGCCTAAAGTAACTCCTAAAATATAACGTTTATTATAAAGGGCTAAAAAATTCAATCCCTCACTGATACGAATTCCCAATCCAAAGGAAAGAGGGGAAATTATCAAAGTCAACACAATGTAACAAGCAGCAACTAATGCTATTCGCGTTAAATCATTAGTAGTATATTTTTTTTTCATATTAGTCTCCTTTATAGAGCAGGCTCTAGTAATTACTATGACCAAAGGACTGAGGGTGGCTTGATCCACCGAAGAATCATAGTGTTCATAAAGAACAGACCGTAGTATATCATAAGTAGATTGCACAAGTAAAGACTCAGATTCCTAATAAAAAAGCCAAGAATCGGTCTATTTTCGACTAATTCTTGGATAAATTATTAGTAGTTTCTATTCAGCGATAATATCTCTTAACTTATCTTTTGCTCGTCTCAAAGCATTTTTGACTCGATTTTTATCAATGCCTAAATACTCAGCAATTTCTCTTGGTTTCATTGATAAATCACTATAACAGAAGATAATCTGTCTTTCAAAAAGACTTAGCTTAGCAAGATAACGTTCTTTTTCTTCATTGACAATAACTTGTAATTCGGGAGTAGTTGCTAATTGATAGTCATAGCTTAAGCTCTTATGACTAATACTATCACCAATTTCAAGCTGATCGCGTTCAGCGTCCATTCCAAAGCGAATGGTCTGAGCTTCTTTGGAATTGCGACGGAGTAAATTAATCAGGTAATTATACAATGATCTTTGAAAATAAGGGGCAAAATAACCACCATAAGCAGGATCATAATGTTGAATTACCCGATACATCAGGATAACTCCTTCTTGAATAATGTCTTCTGGTTCATAGCCATCCACTGGCATTTGATAAGCAAATTTTTTTAAGAGGGGAATAAAACGTTCAACTAGTAACATAAATGAAAACTCATCAGCGATATTTTCTTTCAAGCGCATAATCAACATTTCATTGGTCAAATGGTCAAACTCGTTCATTTCATCTCTCCATTATTCATTCTTGTCATCATCTAAGCGAAATCTTAGATCATCTAATAGCTTCAATTGGTCAAGCTTCCAAGGGCTCCGCCGCCTGATTAACTGTGAATAGTGGTCTTCAACTGTTTGTCGAACTTGTCTTTTATTAAATTGTAACTGCATATAAAGCTCATTAGCAGACATTCGCATGGCACCTTTTTGAAAAATTAGCCATTGCTCTGCCATATCGCTTGTCGCAACTACCACACGATTAAGAGGAGAAATCCAATGAGCTACTTCTCTTTCAATATAGGAATCAGCTGTTTCCCCTTCTTGTGTAAAAACAACTTCGACTTGATAGTGTTCATAAATTTGTGTTATTCCGGGAACAAATTGTGCATCAAAGACAACGATAATTTTGAGGTCTCGGTATTTTCGATATTCTGAAAGCTCAAATAATAATTGATCGCGCGCTTGATTTAACTGGTCCATTTTTTTAAGTTGGGTAAGTTCTGGCCATGCACCAATCATGTTATAACCGTCAACAAATAAAATTTCCTGACGTTTATATCGCATGATAATCCCTACTTTCCAATACGGTGGCGTGCTACTTCATACATCAAGACTGCACTTGCAACAGATGCATTCAGACTTTGCACATGCCCAACCATCGGAATAGTAACGATTCCATCTGCTGATTTTTTTACAAGTTCAGAAACCCCTTGACCTTCATTACCAATTACTAATGCAATTGGTCCATGTGAATCCCACTGACGCATATCTTCTCCAGCCATATCCGTCGCAAAGATCCATATTCCCTTTTCTTTTAACTGATCCATAACCTGTTTAATGTTAGCTACTCGGATCACTGGAACATGTTCAATGGCTCCAGTAGATATTTTTGCAACTACATTGGTTAATCCAACTGAACGTCTTTTAGGGATTATCACCCCATGAACGCCTGTAGCGTCTGCCGTTCTTAGAATAGAGCCCAAGTTATGTGGATCGACAATCCCATCTAAAATAAGAATAAAAGGATCCTCTCCTCTTGAAGCTGCTAACTGAAGAGCATCTTCTAGTTCAGCGTAATCAAAAGGAGGAATAGTTAGAACAACACCTTGATGATTTTCACCATCAACCATTTCATCTAGCTTCGACTTTGGCACTTCCTGGAATACAATTCCTTTAATTTTAGCCATTTTTATTATACTAGATATTACTTCTCCTGCAATCCCTATTTGAATAAATAATTTATTAACTTGCTTTTTTGTTTCTAAATAAGCTTGAACAGCATGTTTACCGTAGATCGATTCACTATTTTCAAAAGCTTTTGAGTCTACCAAAGGCTCTTTGAAAGAATTTATATTGGAGCGTTTTTTCTTATGAAAATCCGCTGTATGATTTTTCTTTCTCATTATTAGGCTCCTTCTTCATTAATATATTGAATCGCTAGTTGAATTAAATGATAGCAACGCTCTTCTTGTCCACTTAATTTAAGCCAACCCAATAATGCCTCAAATCCGCTAGCTTGACGGTAATCACCGATCGAAGCATTTTTAGCTTTTGTATTGGCCTTATGATTGCGCCCACGTTTATAGATTTGAATTTCTTCAGCTGTTAAGAAATCGTCTTGCTGAATCCAATGATGCATCACTTTCGCTTGCCCCTTAGCCGAAACATATTTGATGGCGGCTTTGTGCAATTTATTGGGATGCGTTTTTCCTAATTCAATCACATGCTTGCGTATCTCTACTTCAAAAACAGCATCTCCTACATAGGCTAAGGCTGCGCCATTTAGCAAAGAATACTTATCTGGTGTATTTTCATTTGTCACTTTTATCCTCTTTTCCACCTTGTTCCTTGCGGAGTATCATCTAATAAAATATTTTGCTCTTTCAACCAATCACGAATTTCATCCGCTCTTTGAAAGTTTTTCTCTTTACGCGCTTGATTTCTTTCCTCAATTAAATTTTCAATTTCGCTATCAAGGACTTCTGTCGAATTTAATTCCAAACCGAAGATCCCTAAAAGTTGATACATCAATTGATTGATTTCTTTTAACAATTGAAGCGCCACAGCTTCTTGATCAAGATAGCGATGAATTTGCTTACTCATTTCAAAAATAGCTGATAAAGCATTAGCCGTATTGAAGTCATCTTCCATCGCTTGATTAAAAGCATCCACGCCTTCTTTGATTGCTTCTCTTACTTCCTGTTCTCTATCAAGACTAGCTTGTCCACTTCCTAAATGATCCATTCGATAGGCTAAGCGATCCATCAGTTCTTTCAAACGTTCAACTTCACGACTTGCAGTAGCGATGGCATTAGCATCATAACGGATAGGACGACGGTATTGCACACTAGCTAAAAGATAGCGTATAACCATTGGATCGTATTCTTTAATAATATCCCTTAGAAGCACAAAATTACCTAATGATTTCGACATTTTCTCTCCATTGGATCCCATAGTTACAAACCCATTATGTAACCAATATTTAGCAAATGGATGAGAATAATCAGAATGGGCTTCGGACTGAGCGATTTCATTTTCATGATGAGGAAACTGTAAGTCTTGACCACCCCCATGAATATCAATCGTTTCACCCAAGTATTTCGTAGCCATTACCGAGCACTCAATATGCCATCCGGGTCTACCTTTACTCCATGGCGATTCCCAAGAAACCGCACTTTTTCCAGCTGCCTTCCATAAAGCAAAATCAATCGCATTTTCCTTTTTTTCACTCTCTTCATCAGTAATTCGTTGACTAGCGCCATCACGCAAATCGCTGATAGACTGGTCCGATAATTGGCCATACTTCTCAAATTTAGCTGTCCGATAATAGACGTCTCCTTGGCTTTCATAAGCATAGCCCTTATCGATTAAAACTTTAATAAAATCAATGATTTCTGGGATATTTTCCATAACACGCGGGTTATTGCTGGCGGGCTTAACATTAATCGCACGCATATCTTCTTTATAGGCAGCAATATACTTATCAGAAAGCTCTTTGGCTGTTAATCCTTCCTTTTCAGCTGCCTTAATAATTTTATCATCCACATCAGTAAAGTTACTGACAAAATTCACTTCATAACCGCGATACTCTAAATAACGACGAATAGTATCAAAAGCAACAGCAGAACGTGCATTACCAATATGAATATAGTTATATACTGTTGGCCCACAAAGATAAAAGCTCACTTTTCCTTCTTCTAGGGGAATAAAGTTTTCCTTTTGACGTGTTAAGGTATTAAATAATTGAATAGCCATCTTATGAACCCTCTTTCTATCATTAAACTTGAGGCTTATTATATCATTACTAGCACTTACTTTCGAATAAATATATTGGCATTTAATGAGTCCATAAAGAATTAAAAAAGCCGGAAATATTTCCGGCCAATAATTTATTGCACTTTTATGAGAAAATCATTTCAACAAGCTCTTCTGCTTCAACATTTCCTAAATATTTTTTAAGATCCATATTTTCTAGGGCCTTTAAAATACTTTGACGTTCAAATTTAACGCCAGTTATAGCATTTTCTACATCTTCAATTTCACCAAGTCCAAAGAAATCACCATAAATTTTGGTATCGGTAATCATGGCATCTTTAATGTTGAAGCGCATATCTACAAAACCGAAAGGGAATTTGTGAGAGGCTTGAATATCAAATTTTGGTGAGTGACCGTAGTTCCAATCCCAATTACCAAAACGCTCTTCACGAATTTGATAAACCTTTTCCCAGTCTTCTTTTGTCAAATGATATTCTTTAACATCTTCGCGTTTTTCAACATTAAAGATTTCTAATAAGACAAGGTCTCTGAATTGCTCAGTAGTTAACTCTTTATACTTATCATCCACGTAAGGCTTTAAGTTTGTCACCCGTGAGCGTACTGACTTGACACCTTTAGATTCAAACTTTGCTTTGTTTGGTTTTAATGCATTATTGACTTCGTCTAAATCAGAATCGAATAAAATCGTTCCATGAGCTGTCATACGCCCACGTTTAGCATACATTGCATTACCAGAGAACTTCTTGCCATCTACTAGTAAATCATTTCGGCCTAACAATTCAGCTGAAGTGGCTCCCATCTTATGTAAAGCATCAATGACGGGTTGAGTAAATGCTTTAAAATCTCTAAATGTTCCATCATCATCTTTGATAAAGCAGAATGAGAAGTTTCCTAAATCATGGTAAACGGCTCCCCCACCTGACATACGGCGAACTACTCGAATATTATGTTCATCAACATAAGCTTGATTAATTTCTTCAAAAGTATTTTGATTACGGCCAATAATAATCGAAGGTTCATTAATGTAGAAAAGTAAAATTGGCTCATCGACTAAGCGATTCTCTACTAAATAAGTTTCCAAAGCAATATTGACACTCGCATCATAGTTATTTTCATTATCTACGAAATACATAAGTAGCCTCCTTCAAATTTGTGCATATTTATTATGACATTCCATTATTTAAAGCTCAAGAAAAAGCTCTCAAACAAAAGTGGAAACCATCGGTTTCCACTTTGTATTCACTAAAGCGATAAAACTTGCTGAATATGGTCTAAGGCTTTTTTCTTGCCTAGTACTTCAATCATATCCGGTAATTCTGGACCATGCATTTGACCAGAAACCGCAATTCGGATTGGCATAAAGAGGTTTTTCCCTTTAATACCAGTTTCCTTTTGAATTTCCTTAGTCAATGGTTTGATATTGCTAGCTACAAAATCTTCATCTGACAAAGCCTGTAATTTGCTTTGCATAGCTTGAACAACTGTTGAAGCACTCTCAGCTTGCATAATTTCTTTTGCTTCCTCACTCAGCTCTAACTTATCATTGAAGAATAAGCTAGATGCTTCAACAATCTCAGCACCATAAGAAATTTGCTCATGGTATAAGCTAACTAGCTTTTTAACCCAGGCTAATTCTTCTGCATTAGGATCAGCACTTACTTTTCCTGCTTTTTGTAAATGAGGTAATGCATAGTCTACCACTGTCTCAAGATCTGCTGCTTTCATGTAAGTGTTGTTAATCCATTCTAATTTCTTCTTATCAAATGAAGCAGGAGAAGTTGATAGACGTTCTGGGTCAAATTGTTCCACTAACTCTTGTGGCGAGAAGATTTCTTCTTCACCTTTTGGTGACCAACCTAATAAGGCAATAAAGTTAAACAAAGCCTCTGGTAAATAACCTAAGTTACGGTATTGCTCAATAAATTGTAGGATTCCACCATCACGTTTAGATAACTTTTTATTAGTTTCGGCATTAATAATTAATGTCATATGACCAAATTCTGGATATTCCCAATCAAAAGCATCATAAATCATCATTTGTTTAGGGGTGTTCGCAATATGGTCATCTCCACGTAAAACATGAGTGATCTTCATCATATGATCATCCACAGTTACAGCAAAGTTATAAGTAGGCATACCGTCTCTCTTTTGAATTACCCAATCGCCTGAAATATTTTTCGATTCAAAGCTTACAGGCCCTTTTACAATATCATCAAATTGATAAGTAACATTTGCTGGTACTCTAAAACGAACAACAGGCTGACGGCCCTCAGCTTCAAAAGTTTCTTGTTCTTCCTTGGTTAAGTGGGCATGTTTTCCCCCATAATGAGGCATTTCTCCACGAGCCTTTTGTTCTTCTCTTTCTGCTTCTAACTCTTCTTCAGTCATATAGCATTTATAAGCCAAGTCACGAGCTAATAAGTCATCAATCAAGGGTTGATAGATATGCAAACGCTCTGATTGTCTGTAAGGACCATATTCGCCAGGATTAACCGGGGATTCGTCCCAATCAATACCTAGCCAAGTTAGATTGTCTAATTGGCTTTGTTCACCATGTTCTAGATTACGTTTTGTATCTGTATCTTCTGTCCGAATGATAAACGTTCCATCTTGTGAACGTGCATATAGATAATTAAACAAAGCTGTTCTCGCATTCCCAATGTGTAAATCGCCCGTAGGGCTTGGTGCATAACGCACACGAATTTTATCGCTCATTGTATTTCTCCTTTAATTCCATCTAGTCTACAAAAGCTATTGTACTCCTTCATCTAATGAGATTCAAATGCTCTTAATTTTCAAAAATTTTAGCAAAAATCATTCTACCAGCAGCTGTTTGCAAAGATGAAGTAACTACTACATTTAAATGCTTATTAATATAATTTTGGCCATCCTCAACCACTACCATGGTGCCATCATCAAGATAGGCCACCCCTTGGCGGCGTTCGGTTCCTGCTTTTATAATTTGAACTTGCATTTCCTCACCAGGTAACACTTCTGGTTTTACCGCATTGGCTAACTCATTAATGTTCAAGACAGGAACATTTTGAAATTCTGAAACTTTATTTAAATTGTAATCATTGGTTACCAAGATCGCATTTAAATCTTTAGCTAGCCTTACTAATTTCGCATCAACTTCTTCGATATCCGCATAGTCTCCTTCAAAAAAATCAATATTTATTTTGGAAGACTTTTGTAAAAGGTTTAGAATATCTAACCCACGTCTACCTTTTGCCCTTTTTAAAGAATCAGAAGCATCTGCAATATGTTGCAATTCAGATAAGACAAATTTTGGAACTAATAAACTTCCTTCTATAAAGCCTGTTTGAACCACTTCTGCTATTCTTCCATCAATAATTACACTAGTGTCTAATATCTTCAATCTTTGACCTGCTTTGACTTCGCTTTGTTTAGGTTTTTTATTCAATTCAAAAGAAGCAGATTGTAGTTTTTGGCCAGATTTTGTAAAGAGATGTAAGACTTCATCTCGGCGATTGATCATCATTTGATAACCAATCATTCCCCCTAAAACAGTCAGAACAAGCGGCATTGTACTCGATAAGAAAGGGATATCTAAAGACCCAATCGGCAACGAAAGTAAATAACCGATTAATAGTCCTAATAAAATGCCTAAAGCACCGAATAACAGATTTGGCGTTGACTGCTTTTCCAAAATAGATAGTAATTTATGAATTAATTGTTCAAAAAGCGGCGCAAGTAAAATACCTAATAACATAAAAATAAGTCCGAAAATCATACTATTCACAAAAGGATTGATTAATAATTGATGGTATAAGCGAAGACTACGCCAAATTTCTGCTCCTAAAGTATAGCCAAAACTTAAGCCAACAATCATTGATACACTAATCGTCATTTTTTTTATCATTTTTTCACCTCCTTTGTAAGAATTTTCAATTATTTAGGAAAAACGATTGAAATAGCTTGTTTGATCGTTTTAACTGGGATGACTTCAATCGATAGGTCCAGTTGTTTTAGATGCGATTGATTATTATAAGGGATAAAAACACGCTTAAAGCCTAGTTTACTTGCTTCCTTAATTCGTTCTTCAATCTGATTGACTCTTCTAATTTCTCCAGTTAGACCAATCTCACCAATAAAGACATCATCTACTCTCACTTCTCGATTCCAATAGCTAGAAGCAATACTTACAGCTATGGCTAAATCAATGGCGGGTTCATCTAAGCGAACCCCTCCAGTCGTTTTAAAAAAAGCATCTTGGTTTTGAACTAAAAGACCACAATGTTTCTCCATGACTGCTAATAAGAGCGATATACGTTGGTACTCTATTCCTGATGCGGTGCGTTTGGCGTTACCAAACACCGTCGGAGTCATTAATGATTGGATTTCAGCTAATACCGTTCGCGTCCCTTCCATGGCAGCAACAACTGTGGATCCGGTAGCACCTTCTATCCTCTCCTCTAAGAATAACTCTGAGGGGTTGGTTACTTCTACTAAACCTGTATCAATCATTTCAAAGACGCCAATCTCATTGGTAGATCCGTATCGGTTTTTTACAGCCCTTAAGATTCTGAAGCGATTATGTTTTTCACCTTCAAAGTATAAAACCGCATCTACCATATGTTCCAACATTCTAGGTCCCGCTATATTGCCTTCTTTAGTTACATGGCCAACTATAAAAATAGCAATTTTATGGTCTTTGGCTATTCGCATCAAAATATTAGTCGCTGCCCGTAACTGAGAAACAGATCCCACTAAGCCTTGATTGTCTGGTGATGCCATCGTTTGAATAGAATCGATGACTACGATTTCAGGATTCACTTCTTGAATTTGAGTCACAATATTACCCAAGTCCGTATCAGATAATAAATAAAAATCTTTACCACTTAATGCCAGTCTTTCAGCTCTGAGTTTAATTTGGGTTAAACTTTCTTCACCAGAAACATAAAGGACCCGCTGTTTCAAATTAGCCAAGTGAATGGATACCTGAAGTAATAAAGTCGATTTCCCAATTCCAGGATCGCCTCCAATTAAAACTAAACCACCTGGAACAATTCCCCCGCCTAATACTCGATCGAACTCTCCCATTTTTGTATTAATTCTTTCTTCAACTTGACTTGGAATTTGATCCAATTGAGTGGCTTTGCCGACCATTGATTGTGATGTATGAGTCAAAGTAGTTGAAGTAGTGGTTGTAGGGACCAATTGTTCTTCCATTTGATTCCAACTGCCACAATTTGGACATTTTCCTAACCACTTAGGTGACTCATAGCCACAAGCTAAACACTCATACATTACCTTATTTTTTGCCATTCAATCACTCCCTTAACCAGATGACCCAAAACCACCCTGTCGATCACTATTAACTACTTGATCGTCATCTACTTGTAGAAATTTAGAAAAAATTCCTTGAGCAATCCTTTCACCCTTATGAATGGTTCGATCCTTCAAGCCATAATTAATAAGTTGAATATATATATGTCCTTCATTTTTTTCATTATTATAATAATCTTGATCAATAATACCAATACCATTAGGTAGGGTTGTTTGGTGCTTATAACTTCCCGACGAGCGATTAACAATCTTCAAATATTCGTTTTCCATCATGTAGGCCTTTAAACCCGTTGGAACTAAAGTAGCCTGCCATAAGTCATCTTCCTTCATGGTTTCCTGACCCTTAATCATTAAAAAGGTATTATGTATTAAATAATAAACAGACTGTTTCCAAAAGGAAGGAAGTACAACCGTTTCGGCAGCTTCAATGTCATAGCCAGCTGAGTACTTGGTTTGCCGTTGAGGAATTCGAATCGCTTTATCCTTATACGAACGGATAACTTCAAAGCCCCGATTTTTCTTTTCCATTTTATTCACATCCTTTCATTCCCATGCTAAATAAGCCGTTTATATGAAAACGCTTAATAATATTATACGTGATTCTTTTAGATATATCTATCTTTAATAGTTTTAAATTTATCTTATTTCACTAGTCCCATATAGCTTTTTCATCAATCCAAACAGATACTGAGGCTTGATTAACTGGGAAAAATCCTTTTCCTTGCTCATCTAATTCTACTTTGCCTGAGTGATTATTTAGATAATCAACATAAATAGCTCTTGCATTCAATTCACCCATACTCATCTCTTTAAAACCTGCCTCACTATTAGTCATCACTACTGCTATCCCATAGGGATGTTCTTGTGTTCCTAGACAAGTCCAGCCTACGGTATTTCGATGGTCAAAGTAATCCACTTGCTCTCCGTAAGTATGATATTTTCGCAAGTGTAGTAAAGGATCGATTTGCTCTTGATAGGATGGGGACTTCTCTCCATTTTGTACTCCATAATAATCACCATAAAAGAGAGTAGGAAGTCCTTGCTGACGCAAAAGAATTAAAGCATAGGCATGTTGTATAAACCATTCTTCGACTTGAGACTCAAGAGATTGTCCTAGTTGTGTGTCGTGATTATTAACAAATGTTACACTGACTAATGGATTGTCCTTAACTAAGCTTCCTGCAAAAATTTTACTTAAATCATACTGATTACCCGCTTGACTGGCTTGGTATAAATTCATATGTAAGCCTACATCAAAGAGATCTAACTGATAATTAATCGATTCTAAATAATCTAATTTTTTTTCAAGATCAGGATTCCAATATTCACCAATTAAATAAAAATCATCACCTTGTGTAAAATTAATTTCTTCACAGAGTTCTTTTATATAGTGAGAATCAATATGTTTTAATGCATCGAAGCGTAAACCTTTAACTCCCGTTTCATTCACCATCCATTTTAACCACTGTTTGATATGTTCGTTTACTTCAGGATGAGAAAAATCAATATCAGCAAACATCAGATAGTCATAATTACCATAGGTACTATCTACCGATTGATCATCAGCCCAACCTTTTTCGTCGCCTAAAATTAAATAAACACCCTCTTCATTATTAGTCGCATCATAATCAATGCCACTAAAATGGTACCAGTGCCATTCAAAATCTGAGTATTTATTCGCTCTACCTGGAAAATAGAAATGGGTCCAACCTTCAATTTCATAAGGATCAGAAATCATTTCTTGACGGTTTTCAGGATTCACTTTCATCACATGAAATTTTTCTTTACCATCTGCATAAGCCTTATGATTAATCACAAGATCAGCAATTGGTAGAATATCTTTTTGTTTGAGTAATTGAATAGCCTTCAATAAGTCTTCCTTTTTACCATACTTAGTGCGCACATTTCCTGCTTGATCAAACTCGCCCAAATCCCAAAGATCATAGACTCCATATCCCACATCATTAATAGAAGTGGCTTTACAAAAAGGAGGAAGCCAGATATGATCCACACCTATTTCATACAAGTGATCTACATCATTTTGTAAGTTTATCCAATGTTTTCCTTCATTAGGCAGATACCATTCAAAATACTGCATCAATAAGTTATTTTTTTCCACTGTACTCTCTCCTTTATATACTCTTCCATTAAAACACAGGACTTAAAAATAGTCACAAATAAGCTCTTAGAGATTCTCATTTAGAATTTAAATTTACCGAATTGCGATATGATTACAAATTTTTTAGTTTTGTTTTTCGATAGGTTTCCCTTATAATTTATGCTATCATAAACAAGAATTTACGGAGTAATGCTCCATTGAGGAGGAAAACCATGCATTCATTTCAAGACAAAATAAATCGTCTTGCAGCCTTCTTATCCCTTATAACCATCCTATTAAGTCTAAGCTTAACTTTCTACTTAAACCATCTTTCTACAAAAGAAAATACCAGTCCAGAGAAAGTTACAACATCCAATCAAGCACTAATTAAAAAAAAATTACCGAGTGTAAAAAATGAAACCATTAATGAAGAAACAGCTACAGAAGAAGAAAAAATGCTGGCCCTTGAATTAAATAAATATGGTTCCAAAACAGCTTCCATTCAAGATGTTCAAGAATCGATTGCTGATATTATAAGAACAGATTATCAAGGAAATATTATGAGTGCTCAACAAGATATTGTACAAGCCATCAATGAGAACCAGATGAGTATTGAAAGAGAAGGAACCCTCTTTCTCCCTGATCAGCCTTCCTTCGCTAGTAAAAACTCTTATTTACAAATGGATGTTCCATTAATTTTACAAAAGTCACCCCTTTATTCAGACATCGATTATGGCGCTAGTCAACAAGATACTTTAGGTGACAATGGTTGTGCAATCGTATCTTTAGCCATGGTATATTCTTATCTATCCAACCGATTGGTTGAGCCAGAAGAAGTGCTTGAATGGTCCGGTCACGATTATTTTTTCGAAAATGAGGGTACCTCCTGGACTATATTTTCAGATTATGCAACCGATCATGGATTTAATTTTTATAATCATGGTAATAATTTTTACTCTGCTATGGAAGCTGTCCAAAAAGGCCAAGTGGTGATTGCATCTGTCAAACCTGGTTTCTTTACCGATGTAGGTCACATTATCGTAATTCGTGGCTATGAACCTGGCTATGTCTATGTCAATGATCCCAATGATAATCCTGAAAAAATGTATAGTTTCCAGCCCATTAATGAGCAAATTTTGCTAGATGAAGGATTAAACTACTGGTCTTTTTATAATGATTAAATTTAATTTCATAGAAATAAACCGTTAGGAGTTTTCAATCTTTATGAATAATTACAAACTCGCTTCCAAAGGTGCAGTGATTGGAATTACAGTTTATTTATTACTGACAACAATCAAGTTAACTACCGCTTCAATCTTTAAAGCAAATTCTTTACAAGCTGATGGTCTGAATAACTTATCAGACATTATTGCCTCTTCTGCTGTGTGGATTGGATTATATTTAGCAAAGAAGCCTGCTGATCATAACCATAAATTTGGACATGAAAAATACGAAATTATATCCAGTTTCATTGTCTCTTTGCTAATGTTCACAATTGGCTTTCAAGTAATTCTTTCAGGAATGAGTCAACTTTTTTCCAAAGACTATTCACAAACAAGCCAACAAGTTCTTCTTACTACACTTCTTTCAATCGTAATTCTGACTTTAACGAAGTCCTATTTAAAAAAATTAGCCACCCAATCAAATTCTGTCGGTTTAAAAGCTACTGCTAAGGATATGCAAGGTGACTTACTTATTTCAATAGCAACACTTATCGGAAGTTTATGTGTCAGCTGGGGCTTTCCTATTATCGATACGTTTCTTTCAATTACAGTGGGCATTATTATTATACTGTCTGCCTTTGAAGTCTTTAAAGAATCGACTTTTACTTTATCAGATGGATTTGACCCTGAAACATTATTAATTTATGAAAAATGTATTCTCTCCCACCCTGATGTGATTGCTATTAATTCCATTCGCGCAAGAATGGCTACACAACAGATCTATTTAGATGTTACCATTGCTTTAGATCCGAGTATGTCCGTCTATCAATCACATTGTATTACAGAAGAAATCGAAGCTATCTTACAAGATCAATTTCAAATTAAAGATATCGACATTCATGTTGAACCCTATGAATAAATTAAAGCGGCTGGAACAAAAGGGCTTCTCAGCCGCCTCAAAATTTTCAGCGAGCCTAGATTGGAAAGTGACTTTCCAATCTAGGCTCGCTACTTTGCGTATTTACGTAGATTATTGACCACAAATATCAGCTTGACTTCGATCTTCACCTTATCTTTATCACAAAGGGGGTGGCGAGTAAAATCTAACTTTGCTTTTTCTTTTCCGTTTACAAACGCTTCTCAATCGTAACGAGGGCTTCCAGGAAGGTGTCGGCTTGATCGAAAGACATGGTTTATATTTTTAAAGAAAAAGTCCGATTAACGATTGTCTCGTTGACCGGACTTTCTTTAATTATTCAAGGCTTTTGTCCCAGCCCCTTTATTTTTTGTAAAATTATGCTCGCGTTCTTTCTATTATGACAGCATTTCCTTGTCCGCCACCTATACATAAGGTCGCTAATCCTCTTTCCACATTACGTATCTTCATTTCGTGAATCAGGGTGACAAGAATTCTCGCTCCACTACAGCCAATTGGATGCCCTAAAGCAATAGCTCCTCCATTAACATTAATGATTTCGTCCTTAATTCCTAATTCTCGATTGACTACTAAAGATTGGACTGCGAATGCTTCATTTCCTTCGATTAAATCCATATCTTCAATGGTTAAACCGACATTATTTAAAGCATTTTGAGTAGCTGGAATAGGTCCTGTTCCCATTAAAGAGGGTTCAACGCCTGCTTTACCTATTGAACGAATACTAGCCATTATTTCTAGTCCTAACTCTTTCGCTTTACGCTTAGACATTAGGAGTAAGACAGCAGCACCATCATTAATAGTTGAGGAATTGCCTGCAGTCACAGTCCCATTCTCTTTAAATACTGGTTTCAATTTTTCTAAGTCGGCAAGAGTTTGTCCCATGCGAATATTTTCATCCTCTTCAAAAACAACTTCTTGACCACGCTTCATTTGGACAATAGGAATAATTTCTTGCTTAAACCGACCAGAAGAATAAGCTTTTTCAGCTTTCTTTTGACTGCTTAACGCAAATTCATCTTGTTCTTCGCGACTGATTTGATATTTTTCAGCCAAGTTTTCAGCGGTTACTCCCATGTGATAACCTTCAAAAGCATCAGTCAAACCATCAAAAACTAAAGTATCCACTACCCTATCATTGCCTAGCTTGGAGCCCCAGCGATGATTGGAAAGAATATGAGGGGCTTGACTCATATTTTCACAACCCCCCGCCACCACAATTTCATTTTCACCTGTCATAATAGACTGGCTAGCTAACATAACAGCTTTCATTCCGGATCCGCAAACTTGATTGATAGTTGTAGCAGGTGTTTTGAAACTAATACCAGATTGAATAGATATTTGACGAGCAACGTTTTGACCTAAACCTGCGGACAAGACATTTCCCATGAAAACTTCATCAACTAAAGAAGGATCGAGAGTGATATTATCAAGCATCCTTTTGAGTAACTGACTAGTCATTTCCACTGCCGAAACATCTTTCAAACTGCCGCCAAATCTTCCTATAGCTGTTCGATTTGCTGAAACAATCACTACTTCCTCTAAATTCATAAAATCCTCCTAAATTTCTTACTGCGAGTAAAATTAGCTAAATAACCTTTGCAACCATGACTTTGACTTAATTGATTCGTTTTGTTCATCATCTTCATCCGAAGAGACTTTCATCGATTGAGCTACTTTATCTTCTATTCCCAGATGTTCGATAGTCTCTATTAAATGATTATTCTTCTTTTCTGTCAAGAGCATTAGCTGCTGTTGCTGGTCGACTAATTGCAGTAAATCATTAATTTGTTTATTTTTTTCTTTTAGTTCATTAATAAGAACATTTCTTTCTTTTTCATCCTTCAACCATTTTTCTTTCAGTTGTTCTTTGACAGTCTTTTCAATATAAGTTCTAATGGCTTGTTGCTGTTTTTTTAGATCCGTATCATCTGACATCAGATTTTTTTTTATAGTATTTGAAGAGCCTTTTTCTTTTACTTCTTCGTTTTCACTTGACTTTTCGTTTTTTGAGTCACGTTCATTTTCAAGGACAATTGAGATTTGCTTCGCCAGTTCAGGATCATAAGAAAAATCACGCTTGAGTTCTGTCAAATGATCTAGGGATTCAGTATTTTCCTCACCTGGTTTATCTTTTATACTTTCTTCATAATTCTGACTTTTTTCTTTTGTCACTTCATTTTTATTTTCGGCTTTGGCTTTGACTGTTTCTTCTATTTGAGTGTCAAATGTATCTGTCATAAAAGATTTTAATAGCTTTTGCTGTTCTTTTGTAAAAACCAATCTGTTTTCTTCATTATACACTTTCTCCTCATTAGGAATCTTTTTTGCATGATAATAGATCAATTGTCGAGTAACTTCTAATTCATCAGCAAATTCCTGGGCTGTTAAATATTCTTCCATATTATCTCCTCGTATTCTATCTTTCAAATCACTACTCTTTGTCAAATAACAAAAGAACCTTTTACTATATTATACAGTAAAAGGTTCTTTTTGATAGGATAAACTTGAAAACTTATTATACTCTTTTTTAAAAAGTAGTTTGACAGTATCTCTTGCACCTGCTCTATTTTTAGCAATAATTACTTCTACCGTATTATCTGGTAAATCGTCCTTGTGTCCTTCGTCTGCATCACCATTTTGCTGGTGATAATCCTCACGGTAAAGAAAAGCGACAATATCTGCATCTTGTTCAATTGAACCCGACTCGCGAATATCACTTAAAATAGGTCGCTTATTTTGCCTTTGTTCCAGACCACGAGAAAGTTGTGATAAGGCAATTACTGGAACCGATAATTCCTTAGAAAGTTTCTTTAACTGACGCGAAATTTCTGAGACTTCTTGTTGGCGGTTTTCTCTTCCATTTCCATCAATAAGTTGTAAATAGTCAATGACGATTAAACCTAAATCAGGATTTTCTTGTTTTAGACGACGACACTTAGCCCTAATTTCTGAAACACGTATACCAGCTGAGTCATCAATATAAATAGGAGCTTCTCTTAATATATCAGTTGCTACCGTGAAACTTTTCCATTCATCATCCGTCAATTGCCCTGTTCGTAGATTCGATGCATGTATACTTCCTTCTGCACAAATCATCCGATATACCATGTCTAATGCACCCATCTCTAAGGAGAAAATTACAACTGGAACCTTAGATTTAGTTGCGACATTCTGTGCTATATTTAAGGCAAATGCTGTTTTACCAACAGAAGGTCTAGCGGCAATAATAACTAACTGATCGGGTTGAAAACCACTAGTTAATTTGTCCAGCTCATGATAACCAGTAGGAAGACCAACAACATCACGTTTTTCCTCTGCTAATTTTACGATATTATCAAAAGCCTCGGCTATCAATTGCCTCATCATTTGAGGTCTATTACTCTGAGAGCCTTCTCCTATTGATAAAATTAACTTTTCACTTTGATCGATGATCTCTTCTATTGCATTTTCTTCATCATAAGCAACTTGAGAAATTTTCGATGATGCATGAATGAGTTGTCGCAATATAGATTTTTCTTTAACAATTCTGGCATAATTTTCAATATTAGCAGTGGTCGGAGTGAAACCTGTTAGTTCAACAATATATTCATAGCCTCCGACATTTTCTAATTGATCCAAAGCATCTAATTGATTTTTTAACATCAAATGGTCTAAGGTATTGTCGCGATCAAAAACTCTCTCCATAGCTGCAAAAATTTGCTGATGGGCTACTTTATAAAAGTCCTGCTCTTGTAAAAGTGTTTGAACAGTTGCTAATTTCTTTGGATCTAATAAAAGACCACCTAAGACAGATCTTTCTGCTTCAATATTTTGAGGTGCTTGCATCTGATTCATTTGCGAAATATCCATCGTCTCACCTCTTTATATTTTATCTAAACTGCTTCGACTTTTACACGAATAGTTGCTATTACTTCGGTGTGCAATTTAACCGGAACATTGTGGAAACCTAAGGATGAAAGGTTATTTTCTAACTCAATTTTACGTTTATCTACTTCTATGTCGTATTGTTTCTTTAATTCTTGTGCTATTTGTTTAGAAGGGATGGTTCCAAATAAACGACCATCTTCACCTGATTTAGCTGAAATGATAACGATGGTTTCTTCTTTTTCAATTTGTACTTTTAAATCTTTTGCCTCTTGCAATGCTTCCGCTTCCAACTTTGCTTGAGCTTTCTTTTGTGCTTTGAATTCACTCATTGCTTTAGCATCAGCTACTTTTGCTAAACCATTTTTAATTAAGTAATTATTAGCATAACCATCTGAAACATTTATAATCTGACCCTTTTTACCTTGCTTACGAACATCTTCTAACAAAATGACTTTCATTTTTAGTCCTCCTTAACATTAATTACCTTAATTAATTGTTCTTCTACTTCTTGGATTGTTTGGTCTTTTATCTGTGTTGCTGCGTTAGATAAATGACCTCCACCTCCAAGCTTTTCCATAATAACTTGGACATTTATTTTACCCAAGCTTCTAGCTGAAATACCTATTTCGTTCTCATGGCGTTTATAAATAACAAATGAAGCTTCAATTTGATCAATTCCTAACAAATCATCAGCTGTTTGAGAAGCTAAGACATTGTCCACTACTATATCTTCATCCGTTACTGTTACCGCAAAGACCTTATCGATTATTTCAGTATTCTCAATCAAGCGATTTTTAATTTTAATGCTTTCTAAACTTTCTTTTAACAGATGCTTAATTTTTATATTATCTGCACCCATAGACTTTAAATATGCCGCTGCTTCAAAAGTTCTCGACCCGGTCCTTAAAGAAAATTGATTGGTATCAATAATTATACCAGCTAGCATAACTGTTGCAAGCATTTCATCAATTGCATTTTCCTTTTCATCCATCACACTAAAGTATTCCGTGAGTAATTCGACCGCTGATGAAGCCGAAGGTTCTAAATAACTTAGCACACAATTTTTGGGGAATTCTTCTGCCTGGCGATGGTGATCAATGATAACAATATCGTAGTCAAAAAAGATAGACTCAGCTTGTGAAATCATCGCTCGATGATGGTCTACCAAAATTAGTAGAGTTTTTTCATTTAAGTAGTTATCTAAATCTGCTTCTTCAATGAAAACTTCTTCATCAGACTTCTCGAAGTACTCATTATTAATAATCCCTTTTATATCTTGGTTGAGTTCATCTCTATCAATCAGAATTTTGGCTTGGCGATCAAAAGATTTTACAATTTGTCTGACAGCTAAGGCTGAACCAATTGAATCTAAGTCTGGTGACTGATGTCCACTAATTAAAATTCGATCATAAGTCAATACCGTACTTTTAAGCGCCTGGAAAAACATTTTACTGCGTATATCCGAACGGTTTTCTGTAAAACTAGTCTTTGCGCCATAGAACCTTGCTTTTCCTTCTATTTCACGAATGACAACTTGGTCTCCGCCACGACCTAGTGCTAAGTCTAGGTTGGATTTAACCTGCTTGGAAACTTCAATTATATTTTGTTGAGTATTTCGACTATAAGAAAAAGCGAGAGAAAGCGATATAGGAATTTTTCGACTGGTATAATACTCTTTAATAGCTTCAATGGATTCAAACTTTTCTTTTTCGAGTTCATTTAAAGAACTCTCATTCAACAAAAGTAGAAACTGATCTTCATCAGTTTGCTTTAAGTAAATTTGATAATGATCTGCCCAGCGATTAAGACGACTGATTAAATCAGATTCAAATTTTGCACTTGCTTCATCATCCATCGCATAAATGAGATCATCAAAATCATCTAATAATAAAGATCCCATTACTAGAATGGATTCACCGATTACTTTTTGAATTTCGATATCTTGTGTAATGTCATAAAGATAAAGTGCTTTATATTCATGATGATGTAAGGCTCGGTAATAACCATTAGTTAAAGACACTTCTTGCCATTGACTCATATTACTTTGTCCAAGAATTTGTGTCAATTTCCCATCCACTTTTTCAATTTTTTCACCAATAATATCCTGTTCAAAAATCTTCTTAATAGCTGGGTTAGTCCACGTTACTCTTTCTTCTTGATCATAGAGTATTACTCCTATTGGAGCATTATATAGGGCATATTCTTGCGCTAAAGAAGCATTTTCTGACATATGACTCGCCATCTTCGTTAAATCCTTAATAAAACCTTTAATATTAAAGGTAAAAAATAGAATGATGATACTAAGGAAAATTAGTAATAATACACCTATACGCCACTCTAATTTAAAGGCTACTCCAATTAAAACTATATAAATTAATAAAATAGAATAAATCTGCCAAGAAATTTGAAGCGAATGGAAGTAATCAAAAAATTCTTTTAGTTTTATTTTTTTAAACACAGTACACCTCGTAGTATTAATATCACTTATTTTATCATATTTAAGTGAAATGTTCTATCTACTAATTAATTACTTAATGTTTCACGTGAAACAAAAAAAACCACCCAAAGGGTGGTCAAATATTATTCTTGAACGGTAAATGGTAATAAAGCCATGATCCGTGCGCGTTTAATTGCATTAGTCAATGTACGTTGATGCTTTGCGCAAGTACCTGTTACACGACGAGGTAAAATTTTGCCTTTTTCTGAAATAAATCTTTTTAAAAGATCTGTATCTTTGTAATCAATATAATCGATATGATTAGCGCAGAAATGACAAACTTTTTTTCTACGTCTTCCTCCACGACGTTGTGCCATGCATTTTCCTCCTCTACATTATTCTAAAATGGTAGATCATCTTCAGAAATATCCACCTTCTGACTGTCACCAAATGGATTACTATTTTGACTGAAGTCTTGATTAAAACTAAAATCATTACTATTCGTTTGATTTGGTTGAGCTTTAAACTGATTCGTTTGATTTGGTTGTTTGTATGATTGATTACCATCGGAAACTGGACGTTGTTCAGTCACTGATTTTGGTTCTAATAAGTGAAAGTTACTTACAACAACTTCAGTAACATATACTCTCTGTCCTTGTTGATTATCATAACTTCTTGTTTGGATACGACCTTCGACTCCAATTTGAGAACCTTTACGGGTAAAGTTAGCTAAATTCTCAGCAGCTTTACGCCAAATCACACAATTAATAAAATCTGCTTCACGCTCACCTTGTTGATTGGTAAAACTGCGATTTACAGCTAGTGTAAAACTTCCAACTGGAGTTCCTGAAGAAGTATAGCGTAAATCAATTTCCTTGGTTAAACGCCCAACTAATTGTACGGTATTCATAATTTTCCTCCTACAAGTGTTTCACGTGAAACATAGTGATTATTCTTCTACTTTTGTAATCATATGGCGTAAGATATCACGGTTGATTCGTGCTAGACGATCGAACTCGTTGATCCCTTTAGCATCATCAGCGGTTAAAGTAATTAAGTGGTAAACACCTTCACGATAATCGTTGATCTCGTATGCTAAACGTTTCTTAGCCCAGTCTTTTGATTCGACAACTTCTGATCCTTGATCGACTAAGATTTGATCGAAACGAGCAATTAATTCTTTCTTTGCTTCGTCGGTCATATCTGGACGAATAATATAAAGGATTTCATATTTAGTTGGTTGACTCATGACTGCACCTCCTTTTGGTCTAATGGCTCCATAGAGCAAGGAGTTAAGCTATTAAGCTATTAACTCACATTTAATAATTTTATCACTCTATTTTTAAGAAATCAATCTAATTTTTCTATTCCTCTGAATTTTCTATTGAATTATCAGATTCCGACATATCTTCTTCTGTATTTTCTTCATTTTTTTCAATGACAACAATTTTATCAACGATAGAATCATCATCTAATCGAATAACCTTAACTCCCAAGGTATCTCTTGAAGCGGTTGAAATCGAATCGATATGAACACGAATGACGACTCCTTCATTGGTCATGATTAGTAAATCTTCATCACCATCAACAGTGACTAAACCAGCTAATTTACCACTCTTTTGAGAGATATTAGATGTTTTTACACCTTTACCGCCTCGGTTTTTAATAGCATATTGGTTAGATTCAGTTCGCTTACTGTAACCATTTTCTGTCACTACAAGAACTTGCTTATCATCATCTAAAATAGCAGCACCAATAACATAATCTCCTGAACGGAGTCTCATACCTCTGACACCTGAGGCTGTCCGACCCATATCACGGACATCATTTTCATTAAAGCTAACGGCATAACCATTATTAGAACCAATGATAATATTTTTTTGTCCATCAGTAATTAATACATTCACTAACTGATCATTTTCTCTTAATTTAATAGCAATTAAACCATTGGTACGAATGTTATAGTATTCACTTACTAAAGTACGCTTAACAGTCCCATTTTTAGTAACAAACAAGAGATGAGTGTCTTCATCATCAGCTTCTCTACGAATATTAACTATATCTCTTACATACTCTTCTTTATCTAAGTTTAAGAGGTTAATAATAGGTAAGCCCTTCGAAGTTCTTCCATATTGAGGTATATCGTAACCCTTAGCGCGATAAACCTTACCAAAATTAGTGAAAAAGAGGAGGGTATCATGGGTGGAGGCAGAAACTAAGCTTTGAATGGAATCCTCGTCACTCACTCCCATTCCTTTAACCCCTCTACCACCTCGATTTTGAACACGGAACTCATCTTCAGTCATACGCTTAATATAACCAGAAGTGGTTAAAGCAATCAAAATATCTTCCTCATCAATTAAATCTTCATCTTCAAGAGACTGAATTTCACCCAATTTGATTTCAGTTCTTCTTGGATCATTATATTTCTTAAGTATTTCTCTTAATTCATCATGAATAATTTCATAAATTCTTTCTTGAGAAGAAAGTATTTCAGTCAAGCGAACAATCAATTCTTGTAAATCTTTTAGCTCGGCATCGATTTTTTCTCGTTCTAATCCAGTTAAGCGAACCAATCGCATATCTAAAATAGATTGTGCTTGAATTTGCGAAAATTCAAAACGATTAATCAATTCTTGTTTAGCTGTTTCTGAATCGTGGGAAGAACGAATAATAGCAATAATCTCATCAATGACATCTAAGGCTTTTTGTAGACCTTGTAAGATGTGAGCCCGATCTTCTGCTTTTCCTTTTTCAAATTTAGTCCGTCGCGTAATCACTTCAACTTGATGGGCTAAATATTTTTCAAGAATTTCTTTTAAATTTAGTATTTTAGGAACTCCGAAATCAATCGCTAGCATATTAATACCAAAGTTAGTCTGTAAAGGAGTATGTTTATATAAGTTATTTAGAATAACATGAGCAGAAGCGTCTCGACGTGCTTCAACTACAATCCGCATACCTTCACGACCAGACTCATCAGCAATATAGGAGATACCATCAATTCGCTTATCACGACCCAATTCAGCAATTCTTTCAACTAATTTAGCTTTATTTACACCATAAGGTAATTCTTTAATAATAATTCGCTCACGGTCTTGATTATTACCAAAGTATTCAATTTCAACTTTACCGCGAATTGTGATTTTTCCTTTACCTGTCCGATAAGCTTGGCGAATACCTGATTTTCCAACAATAATTCCACCAGTAGGAAAATCAGGACCCGGTAAAGCTTCCATCAATTCATCCACAGTCGCTTCTGGATTACGCATAAGAATTTGTAAAGCGTCAATGACTTCTTCTAAATTATGCGGTGGTATATTGGTTGTCATACCAACTGCAATACCAGAAACTCCATTAACTAAAAGGTTAGGGAAACGACTTGGTAATACAACCGGTTCTTTTTCTTCTTGAGAATAATTTTCTTGGAAATCAATTGTATCTTTATTAATATCTCTTAACATTTCTAGAGTGATTTTAGCCATTCTAGCTTCAGTATACCGCATTGCAGCTGCACCATCACCATCGACTGAACCAAAGTTACCGTGGCCATCAACTAACATTTGGCGGTAGGAGAAGGGTTGCGCCATCCTTACCATGGCTTCATAGATTGCAGAGTCACCGTGAGGGTGATACTTACCCATAACATCCCCAACAATTCTGGCTGACTTCTTATGTGGTTTATCAGGTGTAACACCTAATTCATTCATACCATATAGAATACGACGATGAACAGGTTTTAATCCATCACGAACATCTGGTAGGGCTCTTGCGACAATTACTGACATAGCATAGTCCAAAAATGAATTACGCATTTCATCAGGTAAATTGATTTCTTCAAAAGATTGTTTGCTAACATCAAAATGATCTTCCGTCATGACTAACTCCTTTCAAGGGTAATTCTATACATCCAAGTTACGTACATAGACTGCATTTGTTTCAATAAAGACACGACGGGGTTCTACTTCTTCTCCCATCAACATAGACATCACTGCATCCGCTTCTACTGCATCATCAACAGTTACTCGCTGCATCCGACGATTTTCAGGATTCATAGTTGTTTCCCAAAGTTGATCTTCATTCATTTCTCCAAGACCCTTATACCTTTGTAATGAATACTTAGTATTTGGATTTTCTTTTTCCCATTGGAGTAATTGCTCATGTGTATCTAAATAAATCTCTTTTTTACCAACTTTTAATTTATAGAGTGGCGGAAGTGCAATATAAACATAACCTGCATCAATCAAAGGACGCATATAGCGGAAAATAAGCGTTAATAATAACGTACGAATATGCGCACCATCGACATCTGCATCGGTCATAATGATTAGTTTATGATAACGGGCTTTGCTCACATCAAATTCTGCTCCAAAACCAGTGCCCATGGCAGTAAATAACGAGCGAATTTCAATGTTACTCAATATACGCTCCATTGAGGCCTTTTCAACATTTAAGATTTTCCCTCTAATTGGTAAAATAGCCTGATACATTCTTGAACGGCCTTGTTTAGCCGAACCACCTGCTGAATCTCCCTCGACAATAAATAGTTCGCATTTTTCTGCGTCTTTAGAAGAACAATCCGCTAATTTACCAGGTAAGTTTGCGATTTCTAAACCGGATTTACGACGGGTCATCTCCCTAGCTCGCTTGGCAGCCATTCGTGCTTTTGAAGCTAGAATTCCTTTATCTAAAATCAAACGTGCAACTTTAGGATTTTCCAATAAAAATGTTTCAAAATGTTGAGAGAAAAGGCGATCTGTTACAGTTCGTACTTCAGAATTCCCTAATTTTGTCTTAGTTTGACCTTCAAATTGAGGATCTGGATGTTTAACCGAAATAACAGCTGTCAGACCTTCACGAGTATCCTCTCCAGATAAGTTATCATCACCATCTTTAAGTAAGTTATTTTTACGACCATAGTCATTAATAACCCGTGTTAAAGCTGTTTTAAAACCTGATTCATGTGTTCCTCCTTCATAAGTGTGAATATTATTAGCAAAAGACAGTAAATTTAATTGGTAAGCATCTGTATATTGTAGAGCGATTTCAACAGCAATACCATCTTGTTCACCTTCAATATAGATAGGTTCATCAAAAATTAATCCCTTGTCTTCATTAAGATAAGAAACGTATGATTTAATTCCACCATCAAATAAATAACTATCATCAGCTTCGCGATCCATCCGTCGATCTTGTAAAGAAATGCGTAAACCTTTATTTAAGAAAGCTAGCTCATGGATACGCTCATTTAATATTTCATACTTAAAATCCGTTGTTTCGGTAAAGATTGACGGATCCGGTACAAAATTAACTTTAGTACCTGTTTCCGTTGCTTCTCCAACCACCTTTAACTCAGATACAATAGCTCCTCTTTCAAACTTAATTTGATGAACTTTTCCATTACGTGAAACCTCCACCGATAGTTCGCTTGATAAAGCATTCACAACAGAGGCTCCTACACCATGGAGACCACCTGAAACTTTATAACCGCCACCACCAAACTTGCCACCCGCATGCAAAACGGTGTAAACCGTTTCAACAGCAGGTCTGCCTGTTTTAGATTGAATATCGATCGGGATTCCACGACCATCATCTGTTACCGAAATAGAACCATTCGCTTCTATGACTACTTCAATTTGACTACAATAGCCAGCTAAAGCTTCATCAATAGAATTATCAACAATTTCCCAAACTAAATGATGTAATCCAGTACTCGCAGTAGATCCAATATACATTCCTGGTCGTTTACGGACAGCTTCCAATCCTTCTAATACTTGGATTTGTTCAGCATCATATTGGGGTTGAGTTACATTTTTCTTGTCGTTATTTTCTGCCATTTGTATCCTCCTATTGAACTTTACCTTTACTTATATGTCTTATTGAAGAATTTTTTAGCTCTTGAATATGAATATTTTCAATACTAGCTGTGGTTAAAATTGTTTGAACTTTCCCTTCGATTTTACTCATCAAAATAAATTGACGATGATCATCTAACTCGGACAGAACATCATCTAATAAAAGAACTGGATAATCTTGATCAATTGTATAAAATAAATCCAATTCAGCTAACTTTAAACTAAGAACAACTGTTCGTTGTTGGCCTTGTGAGGCAAATTGCTGAGCTGAATTTCCATTAATATTAAAAATTAAATCGTCTCGATGAGGTCCATATATGGTAGCTCCTTGATGGATTTCCCTTTGAATAGACAATTTGAACAATTCACTCATTTGATCTTTAATTAAATCAATCTTCTCATAATCAAGTTTAGAAGAGGAAGACTTATAGACCATTGATAAGCTATCTCTTTCATTAGAAAGTTCATAATGAATCGGGTGAGCCATTGCTTCTAAATCTTTAACAAATTGCAAACGATATTTAATTACTTGGCTTCCTGCATCAATTAGCTGATCAGTTAAGATGTCTAAATAAACTGGATCATAAGTATGTTTTTCACGCGCTTGCTTTAAATAAGCATTTCTTTGTTTAAGTAAGCGATGATATTCTAATAAATTTTGTAGGTAGATGGGATGGGTTTGACCGAGTTCTGTATCTAAAAACTTTCTTCTTAGACTTGGAGACCCCTTAACTAATTGCATGTCTTCGGGAGAAAAGAGGATAACATTTAATTTACCTATAAATTGAGAAAGTCTCTTTTGATCGAGGTGATTGTATTTAGCAATCTTACCCTTATCATTTAATATGATTTCTAAAGGAAATTGAGAGTTTTTAGTGGTTATTTGGCCGACTATCTTTGCATAATCTTCTTCCCAACTAATCATTTCTTGATCATGATTGGTTCGATGACTCTTAGCCAAAGACAACAAAAAAATGGCCTCAAGGATGTTAGTTTTTCCTTGGGCATTTTCACCAGCTAAAATAGTTAGACCGTCATGAAAATCAATCGAAAGCTCTTTATAGTTCCTAAAATTGGTTAAATTTAGTTCTTTTATTTTCATAAGCTATCTTATTGATCTACGACATCTACTATTAATTCATTCTGAACAAACTCCACACGGTCTCCAGGATATAATTTTTTTCCTCGTCGATTTTCTGATTCGCCATTTAAATAGACAGTAAATTCACCTAAGTACCATTTAGCCATTCCACCACTGGATATTAAATCTACTATTTTTAATAATTGGCCGAGTGTTACATGGTCACTATCTATTTTGACTTTTTTATGTTCCATTTGGCCACCTCATTAGTAATTTATTAGATTCATTATACTACTAAATAGCTTAAATCTCAAATTTTTGGCGAAAAAATGCCATTTTAAATAAATTTGACCTTCAGAGTATAAAAAGCTTATTTAAGTTAAATTAGTCTTAAATGCTAAATAATGGCAAAAAATAAGCAGGTCGTTTATTAGACCCGCTAAAAAGTTTTAATGTGTACGAACTGGTGTTAATAATTGCAGTAAATCATTGTGGGGTAATTCACTCTTTACACTTGGTGTTATAAGCATTGGACGAACTGCTGAATTAAATTGAATGGTAATTTCTATATCGCCAAAAGATCTTAAAGCTTCTTTCATATAGTCAGGGTTGAATGAAATCTGAAGCTCTTCACCATTTGAGGAAACAAATTGAATTTCTTCTGCCACATTCCCTATTTCATTTCCTTTTACAAATAACTCGATATGGTCTGTTTGAATATCTAATTGGACAATATTATTTTTTCCTTCATGTGACATTAAAGAGGCCCGTTCAATTGCTTGCAGAAAATCAGCCGCATTTAAGACGATTTCTGTTTCAGATGAATTAGGAATTAACCGATCAGTAGCAGGGTAATTACCCTCCAGTAAGCGTGAATAAATTGTTATGTTTTCGAAAGTAAAAATAATTTGTTGATTCGATATAGTCATCATTAAATCAGCATTATCAGGAACTATTCTAGCCAATTCAATCATTGTTTTTTTAGGAACAGTGATTGCTTCTAAATGATGCGAATTCTCAGTTAATTTTAAAGGAATTTCTCTTTGGCTTAAACGATGGCTATCTGTTGCCACTCCCACTAAGTAATCTTTTTCTAGCATTAAGTGAAGTCCTGTTAAAATTGGACGTGATTCTTGATTAGAAGCTGCAAAAATAGTCTGATGAATCATATTTTTAAAAGTAAGTGTTGGAAGTTGAATTTGATGATCTAGGTCAATAATAGGCAAACGAGGATACTCATTTCCATCAATACCAACAATTTGGAATTTTGCATTACCAGATTGAATAGTTGCTTTAAATTGATCATCTACACTCACTATTACCTCATCTTGTGGTAATTTTTTAATAATTTCATTTAATAAACGTGCAGGTAATACAATTTGGCCTGTTTCTTCAATTTGTAAATTAGCTAAGGGTTCATCAACTGAAATATGACTTTCGATAGATATATCAGCATCGCTACCTATTAAAGTCATTCCATTACTATCTAAAGATAATTTAATTCCATATAGAATGTTAATGGTTGTTTTAGAAGGAATAGCTCTTTGAACATTATTTATTTGTTGAGTAAAAGCAGATCGGTTAATTGTAAATTTCATAATTTTCTCCTTTATAAATAATTATTATATATCTAAGTAATAATAGTAGGGCTTGTTGATAGAGTGTATAAGTGATAAAGAGTTCTACAAACTAGGCTTTAGCATTGTTGATGACTATGTGTAAAGATGATTTTTTACAGTAGACTTATCCACATTCTTTATTCTAGCATCTGTTTGATTGTTGCAATTTCATGTTTGAGGGTAGTATTACTTTTAAGATCTTCAGAGATTTTTTCATAAGCATGGATAACCGTCGTATGGTTTTTATTACCGAAAGCTTCACCAATTTTAGGAAAAGATAGTTCTGTTAATTCACGTGTAAGATACATAGCAATTTGACGAGCAGTAACGATTTCTTTGTTCCTTTTCTTTCCTTTAATTTGTTCAGTGGATATTTTATAAAATTGACTACAAGTAGAAATGATAGATTCGGCATCAATCACCTTTTCTTTTTGCTCTCCAAAAATAGAAGAGAGAGCTTCTGCGGCTAAATGACTTGTAATTTCTTTGCCCTCTATAGCTGCATAGGCAAAAACTCTCATTAAAGCTCCTTCTAATTCACGTATGTTTGTATCTACATTATTAGCGATATATGTGAGAGTTTCAGAATCAATATCCAATCGATTATTTGCAGCCTTTTTTCTAAGGATAGCGATACGAGTTTCCAAATCAGGAGGGGTAATGTCGGTTGATAATCCCCATTTGAATCGTGAAATAAGCCTTTCCTCGAGATTATCAATATTATTTGGTAAACGGTCTGAAGTTAAAATAATTTGTTTATTATTATTATAAAGTTCGTTAAAGGTATGGAAAAATTCTTCTTGAGTGGCATCTTTTTTCGATAAAAATTGAATATCATCGATCAATAAGACATCTATTTCACGATACATTTCCCTAAATTTTTTTTGAGAACCGTTTTGAATACTGGTAATAAAATCATTAACAAAAGATTCACTGGTTGCATATTTAATTTTAGTAGAAGGGTTTTTACGTAGGATATCGTTACCTATAGCTTGCATTAAATGAGTTTTTCCTAAACCTACACCACCATAAATTAAAAAGGGATTGTAAGTTTTTCCTGGACCATCACTCACTGCCAGGGCAGCTCCTGCAGCCATTTTATTATCTTCACCAATCACAAAGTTTTCAAAGGTATAAGAAGGATTTAATTTTGAGTCAGAAAAGCTTGGAAGACTATCTGTCTCTCCTTGCTTATCAATCGATTTCGAAAGCATGGGTTCATTTTGATTGCTTTGATAAATTATAAATTGAGGTTCATATTCAATACCATATCGTTCACGACTATATTGCAATATATAGTTTACCAAATGATTTTCCCAATATTTTTTAGTCATCGGATTAGGAACTGCAATCGTAATTGATTGATTACCAATTCGAGTAGGGATTGAAGGTTCAACCCAGGATCGATAGGAAGAAGTGGACAGGATTTCTTTTAAATAATCTTGAACTCCTTGCCAAAAAAGATCTTTTTCATCCATTCATTTCACCTCGAATAAGTTAATATAGTTAAGATTATTGTATCATATTTAGAGTTTTCCACAAGTTGAGAATGTGTAAAAAGCTCTATCCACATACTCACATTTAAGTTATCCACATGTGAATTAAATGTGTGGATAAAAAAATAGTTTAGTAAACATTAAGTAGATTTGTGCAAAAGAAAAAAATAACAATTCCTATGCCATCAACTTCCTTAAAGGTTTAAATAATGTTTTCAACAGAGTTTGTGGATAAAATAATATTTATTGACAAGCTTAGAAAATGTGGATAATTTTATCCTCTAGTTTGTTAAAAGAAGTTTATTTTTTTAGGGTTTGTTTAAAAACTGTGGATAAGTTGTTGACAATTGTTAAGATTTTACATCGATTGAGATATTTAATAGAATATTAAAAAACACTTGACTTTAAAGTAGTCATTCTTATAAACTATTCTAGTATTGTTTATATTTAGCAACAAGGAGGTGTATTGCATGACTAAGAGAACATACCAACCTAAAAAACGTCAACGTAGTAAAGAACACGGTTTTCGTAAACGCATGTCAACAAAAAATGGACGTCGTGTATTAAGCAAGCGCCGCTTAAAAGGACGCAAAAAGTTAACTGCATAATTTTGAGGCTTCCAAGTGAGGCCTTTTTTTTATAAAATAAAGAGAGAGATTCCAATTATTCTTATTTTTGATATAATATTATGAGGACTCTAAAACATCGGAGTGATAGTCTAATGAAAAAAGAATATCGAGTAAAAAGTGATAAGGATTTTCAAAGAGTCTTTCATCAAGGAAACTCTACAGCAAACCGTCAACTGGTTATTTATACCTATTCAAAACCAGGTCAAAAACATTTTCGTGTCGGTTTGTCAGTAAGTAAAAAGTTAGGTAATGCAGTTTTTAGAAATCAAATAAAACGCTATTTAAGACAAGCCTTGCATGAGGTGGAAGATATGGTTATTCCTGAAGTTGATTTTCTATTGATTGCTCGTAAGGATATTTGTGATAAGGATTTAAAGCAAATAAAGAAATCGATTATTCACGTTATGAAGAAAGCTAAAATTATCCAACCATTATTTAAACTAGAAAAATCTGGAGGTCGTAATGAGCAATAAAAAAGTAAATAAAATTTTAAAACTTTCACTGCTATTAGCTATTGTAGTGGTATTATCTGCTTGTGCAAATATTAATGAACCGATTACTAACGATTCATCAAATCTTTTGGATCAATTTGTTCTCTATCCCTTCTCTCAATTTATTGTTTGGCTAAGTGGTTTAATGGGTCATAATTTTGGTTTAGGTATTATTAGTTTAACCCTTTTAATTCGTCTTTTGCTAACCCCTTTGACATTAATGCAGATGAAATCTCAAAATAAAATAATGGAGTTACAACCGGAAATTCAAGCCATTAAAGCTAAGTACCCTCATAAAGATCGTCACTCAATGGAATTACTTCAAGCTGAGCAACAAGAATTGTTTGATGAAAAAGGAGTTAATCAATTCGCAGGTTGCTTACCAACTTTAATTCAATTACCAATTTTGATGGCCTTGTATCAAGTGATTTCGCGAACAGAGCTTATAAGACAAGGACAGTTTTTTTGGGTTGATTTAGGACAACCAGACCCTTACTTTATTTTCCCTCTTTTAGCGGCTCTATTCACATTTTTATCTACTTACCTAAGTAGTAAAGCAAATCCTCAACAAAATGTTTCAATGAAAATTATGATGATAACTATGCCAATTATGATTTTCTCTATATCTTTTGCTTTACCTAGTGCAGTTTCACTTTATTGGTTTATATCGAATTTAATTACTGTAATTATTATTTTAATTTTTAACAATCCATATAAAATGATTAAAGAACGCCAAGAACGCATTGCTCATGAAAAAGAAAAAGAGCGTCAATTGCGTAAGGCCTTGAAAAAAGTTAAAAGTCGTAAATAAATTAAAAGGAGTGATGATATGTTAGATCATAATATGACTGTTAGGGCTGAAAATGTCGAATTAGCTATTGAAAAAGGGTTAAAACAATTGCGAATTAGTCGAGAAGAAGCCGATATCCGTATTATAAGTGAAGGAAAAAAAGGTTTCTTTGGCTTCGGTAAGCAAGAAGCAGTAGTTCATATTGAAGCTAAGACTGATCTATCATTAAAAGAATTAACCAATCAATTAGAAAAAAAAGTTGGAATGGAACATAAGGATAAAACAGGTCAAAAACATAAAGAAACAGTAAATAAAACTAAAGATTATATCCGTCAAAATAATCAAAAACATAGTGAGCCTGTTAAAGAAGAGGTTCACGATCCAAAAAAAACTGACAATGTTGTTTTAGAAAAAGAATCTTCCATTGAAAAACAAGCAGAAGATAAAAAATCTGAAACAGTCGAGCCAAAAGTGAGTGAAAAAGTTTCAAATGAAAACCAAACGTCTGAAACAGAGGTTGCACAAAGTGAATCTACAATAGAAGAAGAGTATCAAGCGGCTTGCCATTACCTCGAAGAAGTTATTCGTTTATATGGTGCAGAATCGCACATTGAATACGAATTAAGAGGTAATCAGTTAGTTTTTAATATCGAAACAGACAAATCAGGTTTAGTCATTGGTAAACATGGAAAAATTATCAATTCCTTACAGACTTTAGTTCAGGTTTTATTGCATAGACGTGATCGTAAACGAATCTCAGTTTTATTAAATGTTGGGGATTACCGTGACCGTCGTTTAAATGTGCTTGAACAAATGGCAGAAAGAACTGCTGAGCAAGTTTTAACTACCAAACAAACAGTCATCCTAGATCCGTTACCTGCTTATGAACGCAAACAAATTCATGCTTATCTTGGACAATATGAGCATATTGCAACCCACTCTGAAGGTAAAGATCCTAATCGATATTTAGTGGTAGATTACGTCCCATAATATTAATTACGTCCCTAAGCTCTGCTTAGGGATTTTTTCTCTCAAACCTTTTTTATAAATGTTTAGTCATAATTGAAAATTATCATGAATAAATCAATGGACTTATTTTTAAAACGAAGCATTAGTAAAATTATATTAGAAGGTTATAAAAATTATGATATAATATAGCTTGTTTTAGGAGGTGACGGATTTGAGTCTGTCTGGCAGAAAGATATTTTGGCTTTTGTTAATTGTTATTACTTTATCAGCTTGTAAACAAGAACCTATGATTAAATTGAGTAAAGAAAACCAAATGAAGATAGAGAAGAAACAAGCAGAAAATAAAGAAACACAGCTAGATCAAATAAATAATAAGAAAGCCAATACATCCGACCAAGTAGTTATTGATCCTAACTCGTGGATTAAAGAAGGAGAAGATGTAAACTATAATTTAGAAAATTTTCTTCCTTATAATGCTAATCAAGTAAAAATCCTTTCCAATGGTAAAACTAGCTATGTTGAATATATGGATCAAACAAGCCAACAGATGCAAGTGAGAGAGACGCTAGCTGATGAAAAAACCATTGAACTCTATCGTTGGAATACTGAAGTGATTGAACTATACGGAAAATTTGAAAAAGAGCATCGATTTACTAATTATTTAAAAAACTCAATAGAAGCTAATCAATTAGAAAAAGGTCTAATCATTTTACAATCTCCTTTAAAAGTAGGAACTGAATGGTTATATGACGGTAACATTCCTTCAAAAATCGTCGGCTTATATAAAGAAGTGAATATCGGTGATCAAATCTATCAAGAAGTGATTGAAGTTGTGACTCAATTTGAAGAGGGCGAAAGACATCAGCTATTTGCTGCTAATAAAGGGATTATTGCTCAATGGCAAGAAAATAAAGAGGAATATTATCTTGCAGAATCGATTACAGATAATGTAATGTTAGTAAGCAAAATGGATTGGTACATGCCTCGATCTTCAACAGAAGAACCTTTTATTCAAAAAGAGACAGTTGACTTTGCCTGGCAAACAAACGATACCCTAGCAACAGCTTTTCAGCGCTTTTATTACGATAACCAATGGATTACTCCCGAAATACAAGTGGTTGATATTTATGAGTCCAATGGAATTGCCCATCTCAATTTTTCAAGTGGTGTCGTTGCTAGTTTAAACCGACATCCAGCAGGTGAAAAAGCGGTAGCAATTGCCATGATGGTGAATATTGCTGACTATTACTCTGTTAATCAAGTGAGTTTAGAAGTGTTTGGAAATGGTATGCTACTCAATGCCATTTCTTATCCTCCTAATGGAATTCATCAAATAGATCCCAAATGGGTCAAGCAAGAAGATAGTAGTAATACGCAAACGCCTTTGAGTAGTGAAGAATTAACCTTAGAATAAGTGAAGATCACCATTCTTAATTAGAGGAATGGTGTTTTTATTAAGGCAAATGTTTTGGAGAGCTTATGTTAAAAAAAAGCTAGACACTCTCTTTTAAATATAATTTAGCTAAACAGTTTCACACCTATCTTGCAAGAAGAATAACGATTTGATACAATTACTACGATAAATAGACAGGCAGTCAAAGTGCTTTCGAATGACCTAAAAAACTTAGGTATCTTTCGTTGAGCACTTTTTTTATGATTAAAGGGGGTATTAAGTATGTATATTTTAGACACAATTGCAGCTATCTCAACCGCAATTGGCGAGGGAGCTATTGGAATAGTACGTATGAGTGGTCCGGATGCTTTGCCAATAATAAAAAAAATATTTAAAGGCAAAGACTTGAGTCAGGTTGAAAGTCATACCATCCATTATGGTCATATAGTAGATAAGGATCAAAAAGTCTTAGATGAAGTAATGGTCACTATCTTAAAAGGACCAAAAACCTATACACGTGAAGACATAGTAGAAATTAATTGTCATGGTGGTATCGTAGCTATGCAGCGAATCCTGGAAAGTTGTTTATTAGAAGGTGCGCGCATGGCTGAACCAGGTGAATTTACAAAGCGCGCCTTTCTAAATGGTCGCATTGATTTGTCACAAGCAGAAGCTTTGATGGATTTAATTCAAGCTAAAACAGGTAAAGCTATGGACGCTTCTCTAAACCAATTAAAAGGAACCCTATCTCAGCAAATTAGACAATTGCGCCAAGAAATGCTTGAAAGTTTAGCTCAAATTGAAGTAACGATTGATTATCCAGAATATGATGATGTTGAAGAGATGTCTAGTCAAACTCTTATAGAAACATCACAATATGTAAAAAATAAAATAAATCAAATTTTGAAAAAAGCTCAAAATAGCCGTCTTTTCCGTGAAGGAATACGAACAGCTATTATAGGTAAACCAAATGTTGGTAAGTCGAGTTTACTAAATTACTTAACTGGATTTGACAAAGCAATCGTGACTGATATCGCTGGAACAACTCGAGATACTATTGAAGAATACATCAATGTCAAAGGCGTCCCCCTACATTTAATCGATACAGCAGGCATTCGCCAAACTGATGAATTGGTAGAGCAAATTGGTGTGGCTAAAAGTCGTAAAATTATGGAAGAATCTGATTTAGTTATTTTGATTTTAAATCAATCTGAAGCTTTGACAGAAATTGACAAAGAACTTTTATCTTTGACAAAGGATCAAAAGCGAATCATTTTATTAAATAAAACCGATTTGCCGAGTCAAATTGATTTTACAAAGTTGACAAATGTAGTAAATAAAGAGGAAATCATCCCAATTTCAATCTTAAAAGATCAAGGATTAAATCTACTAGAAGAAAGAATTGAAAATTTGTTTTATACGGGAAATTTAGAGTCGAATGATATTAATTATTTACTTAATTCACGTCATACTAATTTACTAAAGCAAGCAATTCAAGCGCTTGACGAAGTTGTGAATGCTTGTCAAGCAGACGTACCTGTTGATTTGGTACAAATAGATTTTACTAGAGCCTGGGATCTTTTGGGCGAAATAACAGGTGATAGCGTACAAGATGAATTATTAGATAAGTTATTTAGTCAATTCTGTTTAGGAAAGTAGGAAAGCTATAATGCAACAATTATCTACAATTTGTTATCTGGATAATGGAAAACAGTTATTATTGCTCCACCGTAATAAAAGAGAAAATGATATCCATGGAGGAAAATGGGTTAGCGTCGGTGGAAAATTTGAAGCAGGAGAAAGTCCTCAAGAGTGTGCAATTCGTGAAATTTATGAAGAAACGGGTCTAAGGGCCAAAAGCTTAATCCCCTTAGGTTTCATAACTTTTCCAGATTTTACCCATGATGATAGAGATTGGTATTCTTTTGTCTATAGAGTGACAGATTTTGAAGGAGACCTATTAAAGGACTGTGACGAAGGGACTTTAGAGTGGGTGGATTATGACGATGTCTTGGACAAACCAATTTGGGAAGGGGATTATCTCTTTTTACAATGGGTCTTAGAAAACAAACCTTATTTTTGGGCTAAATTTGCTTATGATAAAAAGGGTGACTTAATCGACCATCAGGTTGAATTTATGAAAAACAGAGGTGAAATATAATGCAAACATATGAAGCGGGTCAATATGATGTAATTGTTGTAGGAGCCGGGCATGCAGGTTCGGAAGCAGCTTTAGCTTCAGCTCGACTAGGTGCTCAAACACTTTTAATTACGATGAATCTAGAAATGGTAGCCTTTATGCCATGTAATCCATCAATTGGTGGACCTGCTAAGGGGGTCGTTGTACGTGAAATTGATGCACTGGGTGGAGAAATGGGACGTAATATAGATAGGACTTATATCCAAATGCGTCTTTTAAACACCGGTAAAGGACCAGCAGTTCAAGCACTCAGAGCTCAAGCTGATAAGCAACATTACTCCAATACAATGAAGCAAGTCTTAGAAGAAACAGATAATTTAGACCTCAAACAAGGACTTGTTGAAAGACTTTTAATTGAAGAAAATCAATGTCGCGGTATTATTACCAATTCGGGGGCTATTTATCGTGCTAAATCTGTAGTTCTAACGGCAGGTACTTCTTCACGAGGAAAAATTATTATTGGAGATTTAGCCTATTCTTCCGGTCCTAATAACACCCTACCTTCTGTTAAACTGTCTGAACATTTAATGGAATTAGGGATTGAATTAACTCGTTTTAAAACTGGAACACCTCCACGAGTGCATTATGACTCAGTCCATTTTGACAAAACAGAAGAACAGCCTGGCGATATTAAAGCGAATCATTTTTCTTATTTGACAGATGATAAAGATTATTTGCAAGATCAAATATCTTGTTGGTTGACACATACCAATGGTCAAACGCATAATATAATTAGAAATAATTTGCATAAAGCACCTATGTTTTCGGGAATAGTTGAAGGAGTAGGGGCTAGGTATTGCCCATCAATAGAAGACAAAATAGTTCGTTTTAGTGACAAACCACGCCATCAAGTGTTTATCGAACCTGAAGGTCGTAATACTAAAGAAATGTATGTCCAAGGCTTGTCAACTTCTTTACCAGAAGATGTCCAACTAGAGATGCTCCATTCAGTAGAAGGTTTAGAAGAAGCAAAATTGATGCGAGCAGGGTATGCTATTGAATATGATGTAGTGGTACCCCATCAATTAACGCTATCCTTAGAAGTGCGAGATTTACCTGGCTTATTCACTGCCGGTCAAATGAATGGAACGAGTGGTTATGAAGAAGCAGCAGGACAAGGAATTGTTGCAGGAATCAATGCTTGCCATAAGGCTTTTGACAAAGACCCTTTTATTATAACGCGTTCAGAAGGCTACATTGGTGTTATGATTGATGACCTTGTAACAAAAGGAACGACTGAACCTTATCGTTTGCTAACTTCTCGGGCTGAATACCGTTTATTACTACGTCATGATAATGCAGATTTCCGTTTGACAGAAAAAGCCTATAAAATTGGATTGGTGGATGAAGCACGTTATCAGCATTTTAAAACGAAAGAAGCTGCTGTAAAAGCAGAACTTGATCGCTTAGCGTCTATTCGTATTAAGCCAAGTACAGAGGGTTTAACAGAGTATTTTGAAAGAATCAATTCAACGCCACTTAAAGATGGAATTTTAGCTAGTGAACTTTTAAAAAGACCGGAAATTAAATATTTTGAATTGATTAAAGCTTTACCTATTTTAACGACTGAAGTTAATCGACAAGTAGGAGAACAAGTTGAAATTCAAATCAAATATGCAGGCTACATTAATAAAGCTAACCATAAGGTCGATCGTGTTAAAGCTATGGAAGAAAAAATAATTCCTGAAAACCTAGATTACGATGCAGTGGATAGCTTAGCAACTGAAGCAAGAGAAAGATTAAAATTAATTCGACCTTCTAACATTGGACAGGCTAGTCGAATTTCAGGTGTCAATCCGGCTGATATTGCCATTCTTTCAATCTATATTCAACAGGGTAAAATTGCAAAAATTGAATCTCATCAATAATCAACTAAAAATCACCAAAAAGATAAAGATCTTCTTCTCAATTAGCAAGCTAATTAAGAAGGGATCTTTTTAAAATGAAAAAAACAGATACTATAAATTTAAGTAATTTAATTATCTTTCGAAATTTATTGAAGGATAGATGTTGCTATTGAGTAGTTATTTTAGTAAAGTAAAGTTGCTGTGAAACATTGTTTCACAATTACTAAAATGAGAGGGATTATATGGAAGAAAATCAGTTTAAAAAGAAATTGCAAGATCAAGGATTATCAATTAGTCCCGATCAACTACTACAGTTTTCCACTTATTATCAGTGGTTAATTGAATGGAATCAAAAAGTTAATCTGACAGCTATTACTGATAAAGAAGGAGTTTATCTTAAACACTTCTATGATTCTTTAATGCCGCTGTGGCATTTACCTTTAGCGAACTATTATTTGAAGATGTGTGATGTAGGAGCGGGAGCAGGTTTTCCAAGCTTACCAATCAAAATTATTCATCCTGAAATTGAACTGACGATTATCGATTCTTTAAATAAACGTATTCAGTTTTTAAAAGATTTAAGTTCCAATTTAAAACTTGAACAAATAGAGTTTCTCCATGGCAGGGCTGAAGATGTGGGCCAAGATTCAAATTATCGTGGACAATTTGATTTAGTGACTGCTCGGGCAGTAGCTCCTTTAAATGTTTTAGCTGAGTACTGTCTTCCTTTACTAAAAAAAGGTGGAAAATTTATAGTTTTAAAAGGCAGCCATGAACAAACAAATACGGAATTAAAAGAAGCTGAAAAGGCGATTAAAACATTAGGAGCAAAGTTAGAACAAGTGGTGCAAACTTATCTGCCTGAAGATGAAGGTGAGAGAACACTATTATTAATAGAAAAAACATTAGATACTCCCAATAAATACCCGCGTAAAGCAGGTAAGCCAAGCAAACAGCCTATAAAATAAAAGGAGGAAGCATATGGGAAAAATGATTGCAATCGGCAACCAAAAAGGCGGAGTTGGTAAAACAACGACAACTGTTAATTTGGGTGCAGCATTAGCCTTTATGGGGAAAAAGGTACTGGTTATTGACTCCGATTCTCAAGGAAATGCTACTTCCGGTTTAGGAATTGAAAGAGGCGATGTGACTTATAGCTTATATGAAGTGCTGGTCGATCGAGTACCTATTCAGGATAGTATCTTAACCACTTCTAGAGAAAATCTGGATATTATCCCATCAACTATTTCTTTAGCAGCTGCTGAAATTGAATTAGTAAATTTTAAAGACCGCGAATTTCGCTTAAAAGAAGCTGTAGAATCAATAAAGCAAGATTATGATTATCTTTTAGTAGATTGTCCACCGTCCTTAGGGCAATTATCTATTAATGCCTTTACAGCATCTGATACAATTTTGATTCCGGTTCAAGCAGAATATTATGCCTTAGAAGGTTTAAGTCAATTATTAAATACAATCCGCTTAGTTCAAAAGTCATTAAATCCTCAATTCAGAATTGAAGGTGTATTAATAACTATGCTAGATGCGCGCACGAACTTGGGCTATGAAGTAGTTGATGAAGTACGTAAATACTTCCAAGAGAAAGTATATGATACGGTAATTTCACGAAACATTCGTTTGTCAGAGGCTCCATCTTATGGTTTGTCAGTAATTGATTATGACCCAAAATCTAGAGGAGCCATCATGTATAAAGAATTGGCAGAGGAAGTGATCAATAATGGCCAATAAACCAAAAAAAGGTGGACTAGGTCGTGGAATGGAAGCTCTCTTTAGTTCAGCTTATGAAGAAGTACCTAACGATCACGAAATGGTCACCGAAATTAAATTAGAAGATATTCGTCCAAATCCCTACCAACCTAGAAAACACTTTGATCTCAATGCTTTGAATGAGTTAGCGGAATCGATTCGTCAAACGGGTGTTTTCCAACCTATTATTATTAGAAAATCCTCTATTAAAGGATATGAAATTATTGCAGGAGAGCGTAGGGTACGTGCTTCTAAATTGGCAGGCAAAACAACCATTCCAGCAATTGTTAGAGAACTTGATGAAGAAGCAATGATTGAGATTGCTGTAATAGAGAACTTGCAAAGAGAAGATTTGAGTCCTTTAGAAGAAGCAGAAGCATATGATATGCTAATGGAACGTTTAAAATTAACGCAAGCAGAAGTTGCTGAACGTATTGGGAAAAGTCGCCCTTATATAGCCAATTATATTCGTTTACTTCAATTGCCAGATCCAATTAAACAGTTAGTAAATGAAGAAAAACTATCCATGGGCCAAGCACGCACCATTTTAGGGTTAAAAGATAAGAGTCAGATGGAGAATTTAGCTAAAAAAGTTGTTAAAGAACAGCTTACAGTGCGTCAGTTAGAAGAAGTAGTACAAAAATATAATCAATCATTACCAAAAATGACGAAAAAGGGACGAACCGAAAATAAATCACCACTTTGGTTAGCAATTGAAAATCAAATGGAAGAAAAGTTTGGGACACCCGCTAAAATTGTTTCAAAAGGAAACAAGGGAAAAATTGAATTAGAATTCGTCAACGATTCAGATTTGACAAGAATTCTAGACTTACTTAACATTCAAGTTTAAATAGTGACAAATAGGAGGGTCAAAATGGATCCAAAAGCTTACGATAAGTTCGATATAGTAGAAATGAAAAAGCCACATGCTTGTCAAACTAATCGCTGGCAAATTATACGAATGGGTATGGATATTCGTATACGTTGTGAAAATTGTCAGCATATTGTTACCATGACACGCCGTGACTTTGAAAAGAAGATGAAAAAAATTCTTAAAAAACATCAAGAAGTAAACCTTTAGAAAGAGAGTGAAATTATGGCATTAACAGCAGGAATTGTGGGACTACCAAATGTGGGCAAATCAACTTTATTTAATGCAATTACTAAAGCTGGAGTGGAAGCGGCAAATTATCCTTTCGCTACTATTGATCCTAACGTAGGGGTTGTGGAAGTCCCTGATGAACGTTTGACAGAGATTACTCGCCTTGTCAAACCAAAAAAAACCATCCCGACTACAATAGAATTCACCGATATCGCAGGGATAGTAAAAGGAGCGAGTAAAGGGGAAGGGCTGGGTAATAAATTCTTAGCCAATATCCGCCAAGTAGATGCCATTTGTCACGTTGTGCGTTGTTTTGAAGACTCTAATATTACTCACGTTTCAGGTAAAGTTGATCCGATTGAAGATATTGAAACCATTAACTTAGAGCTGATTTTGGCAGATTTAGAAACAATTGAAAAACGAATTACTAAAGTTGAAAAGTTAGCACGTACTAAAGACAAAGAGGCTGTTGCTGAGCATGAAGTACTTTTAAAATTAAAAGAGGCTTTGGAACACAACCAATTAGCTAATAGTGTGGAGTTTTACGATGAACAATTACCTTACGTCAATAACTTGTTCTTGTTAACACGTAAGAAAATGCTTTATGTTGCCAATATAGGTGAAGAAGAAGTTAGCAATCCAGAAGGAAACCCGTTCTTAGCAAAAGTTCGTGAATTAGCTGACCAGCAAGGCGCAGAAGTTGTTCCCGTTTCCGCTCGTTTAGAAGAAGAGATTGCAGAACTAGATGATGAAGAAAAGACCAGTTTCTTAGAAGATTACGGTTTAAAAACTTCAGGTCTTGACCGCTTAATTCAATCAGTTTATAAATTGCTTGGTTTGGGAACTTATTTTACAGCCGGTGAAAAAGAAGTTCGAGCTTGGACTTTTAAAGTAGGAATGAAGGCACCACAAGCAGCCGGTGTGATTCACTCAGATTTTGAACGCGGATTTATTCGTGCAGAGACCATGGCTTATGATGATTTAGTGAAGTATGGCTCTGAGCAAGCAGTAAAAGAAAAAGGCCTCTATCGCTCAGAAGGTAAGGAGTATATAGTTAAAGATGGAGACATTATGCTCTTTCGCTTTAATGTATAGGAGGAAATTCAATGAAAGATCAGCAAGAAGAAAAAGTTGTAGAAGAAGTCTCAAATAGCCAACCACTTGAAAATCAAGTGGTTGTTGAAAGTCAAGAAAGCTCGATATTAACTGGGGTACCACAAGAAAAGGTGGACCAGTTAACCAAACGCAATCTAAAATTTATGCTAGACATTGATCGCTACTTAAAAGAAGAACAAATATCACAAGCAAATTGTCAAGTAGTTTATTTGGAAATGGTAGATACACTTTTAGAAGGGCAAAAAGATGGTCATACTGCTAAACATATTTATGGAACGCCTAGTGAAACTAGTCAGATTATTATTAGTAAAGCAGTAAAAGAGCATGAAGAAAAAGAGAAGTCACCGGATTGGCAAATTGCTGTCGATGGTGGGTTAATGTTAGGAGCTATTTTCACCCTAATAACGGGTGTATTTGGTTTAAGTGGGAGTTCAAATGTTCAAGAAAATTTCTATATGGGTATCCTAACAGTTATCCTCAATTATGCTATCGGTGGTTATGCGATGATGCGAACAGCAAAAGTCTTACCAGACTTGGATGCTCCTAAAGGGCAAAAGGGTTATGGGCGCTATTTCATGGCATCTACAATTGCAATGATGGCTTGGATTGGTTTAATTATGTTAAGTCAAGCCTTTATACCGCCGGTAATTAACCCAATTTTACCGCCTATGGGCTATATCATACTGGGTGTAATTACTTTGGTCTTACGTTATTACTTAAAGAGAAAGTGGAAAATAGTTGGTGGACTCTTTTAAGGGCATGCTGTTTGATAAAAAGACGAACATTAAATACTTCTCATAATCTAACATCTGCAAAAAACTTGTTTCATTCCCACTAACATGTTAAATTAGTTGGAAATTATCGTCGAATCGCTTGTAGAGAATCAAAAACATATAGGAGGAAAATAATGTCATCTTGGGAAACAAAATTTGCGCGTGAAGGTTACACATTTGATGATGTCTTGTTAGTTCCAGCTCATAGTGAGGTATTACCAAATGATGTCGATTTATCAGTCCAATTAGCCCCTAATTTAAAGCTAAATATTCCCATCTTATCAGCCAGTATGGATACCGTAACGGATGGGAACATGGCGATTGCTATAGCCAGACAGGGAGGATTAGGTGTTGTCCATAAGAATATGTCTATTGAAGATCAAGCAAACGAAGTACGAAAAGTAAAACGTTCGGAAAATGGCGTTATCTTGGATCCATTTTATTTAACTCCTGAGAATCTATTGCAAGAAGCAGAAGATTTAATGAGTCATTACCGCATATCAGGTGTTCCAATTGTAAAAAGTGAAGACGATTTGACACTTGTAGGTATTATTACAAATCGTGACATGCGTTTCATTGAAAATTATCAAGATAATATTGGCTCTCACATGACTCATGAGAATCTGGTAACAGCAGCCATTGGCACTTCACTAGAAGAAGCTGAAAAGATTCTTTATAAAAATCGGATTGAAAAATTACCACTAGTAGATGATGAAGGACGTCTTTCAGGTCTAATTACTATAAAAGATATTGAGAAAGTCATTCAATATCCTCAAGCTGCTAAAGATCAACATGGTAGACTATTAGTGGCGGCAGCCATTGGAATAACTAGTGATACATTTGAAAGGGCAGAAGCCTTAATTAAAGAACAAGTTGATGCGATTGTAGTTGATACCGCTCACGGGCATTCTGAAGGTGTGATTCGTAAAGTCAAAGAAATCAGAGAGGCTTACCCAGATGTAACCATTATTGCTGGTAACGTAGCAACAGCCGAAGCGACACGCGCTTTATTTGAAATTGGTGTTGATATTGTAAAAGTGGGTATCGGACCTGGTTCAATTTGTACAACTCGTGTAGTAGCCGGAGTAGGAGTTCCTCAACTAACTGCTATCTATGAATGTGCTTCAGCAGCAAAAGAATTTGGTAAGACCATTATTGCTGATGGCGGCATTAAGTATTCAGGTGATATTGTTAAGGCGCTTGCAGCGGGTGGGCATGCGGCTATGCTCGGCTCTATGTTAGCAGGAACAGATGAATCACCAGGTGAAATGGAAATTTATCAAGGTAGAAAATACAAATCTTATCGTGGCATGGGCTCTTTAGCTGCTATGCGTTCAGGATCAAGTGATCGTTACTTCCAATCAAAATCAGAAGCCAACAAAATGGTTCCTGAAGGTATTGAAGGACGTGTTGCATATAAAGGTGCCGTTGAAGATGTTATCTTCCAAATGGTTGGAGGTTTAAGATCTGGTATGGGTTATACCGGTTCAGCTAACCTTAAAGAATTGCGTGAGGAAGCACAATTTGTAAGAATGTCTGGTGCAGGACTGATTGAATCTCACCCACATGACATTAATATCACCAAGGAAGCACCAAACTATTCAAGATAAAGATAAACTAAAGTATCAAAGCCTACTGCAATAGACTTTGATACTTTTTTATTAATTTCTATCATTTTTTACTTAAAAAAGACAAGTAAAATTAAAAGCTGCTAACAATTGAATAACTCTGTATCTAAATTAGGAAAAGCTTATTTTAATAGGAAAGTGAGAACTACCTTTTTTTATTCAGTTGGGTATAATAGAAAAAGCAACTTTTAAATGAGCATAAAGAGTGAGGAGTGGAGCCTAACATTGCTTATAAACGGTATTAAAAGGATACTTGTCTTAGGATTACTTATGAATAACTTTCTATCAACTGATGGTTATGCTGTGACTACATCGAAAGATTCAAATCCCACTGATGAGGCTTCCTTGCAAGAAATGGATACTCTGCCGGAAGAAAGTATAGCTGAAAATCTGGTAAACGCGATGCCTGTTTTTGAGGAAGTAAAGGGGGCCTATATTGTAGACGGCCTCAATGGGCAAATCCTTTATAAGCATGAAGTGGACCAGCTAGTTGAAGTGGGTTCTTTTAGTCAATTACTTTTATTATATAGGGTGTATCAAGCCATTGATCAAGGTCAGTTGGACAGTGATCAAGAGGTATGGATATCGGACGAGGTTTACGCTTTGAGTCAAGATTATAATTTGCCGAATGTTCCTTTAAGACAAGACTTGTCTTATTCCTTAAAAGATTTAATGGAAGCTGTTAGTTTAAATGCTGCCAGAGGAGCGGCCTTAGCCTTAGCAGAAGAATTAACCGGATCCGAAGCAGAAACACTTAAGCAAATGAAAGAACAGTTAAATGAATGGGGAGAAGAAGATTTTGATTTAATAAATGTGACTGGAGTGAGTGATCGTTATCAAGTGGGTGATTCTGAAAGCATTTATCAAGGGCGAACTAACAAAATGACTGCTCAAACAGTTGCTACCATAGCCTATCATCTGATTAATGAATACCCTGAATGCATGGAAGCTAGTCAGATTTATCAAAAGCTTTTTCAAGAAGATACGAGCGATGAGTTTGAAATGACCAATCCCAATCTGCTAATTGAAAGTGCTAATTCACTTTATGCTATGGAGAATGTTGATGGTTTGACTGCCAGTAAATCAGAAGAAGATGGTTATAATTTAGTTGCAACGACAGAAAAGAATGATTTACGCCTAATAGTAGTGGTATTAGGTGTCAGTGAAAACGAAAAACTTTATCAAGTTAGTAGAGAATTGATTGAAAGGGCCCAAAATATCTTCCGCATTGAAACAGTTATTGAAGAAAATGCATTAGCTACTCACCTAGACTCCATTAAAGTGGAAAATGGCAAAGTTAATAAGTTACAATTAATGTATGGATCAAACTTACAATTAGTGGTACCTATTATTGATACGGCCCCACGACTGGTTTATCAATTTACAGCTAATCAAGAAGTGACCAATTATCACGTTAAAGCGCCTGTTAAAGCAGGCAAGGTTGTAGGGAAAATGCAAGTAGATATAGCTGATTATCGTCTACCTATTCTAAAGTCCGGTAGAGGAAATTATGTGCCAGTAAAAGTAGCAGAAGATATCGAAGAAGCCAATATCTTAGAAAAAACTTGGCGAAATGTTCAAAATACTGGCGAAAATACTTGGAATGCTGTTCGAAAATTCTTTACGGATTTATTTAATTAAATAAGGGAGGTAAAATTATGGAAAATAAAGAAACGGCGATTTTTGCAGGAGGTTGTTTTTGGTGCATGGTTCATCCATTTGATGAAAGAGATGGTGTTATCTCTGTAGCTTCTGGCTATACGGGTGGAGATAGTGTGAATCCTACCTATGAAGAAGTCTGCTCAGGACAAACGGGTCATGCAGAAGCTGTCAAAATCGAATACGATCCTAGTAAAATAAGCTATCAAGAACTTCTAAAAATTTATTGGTCTTCAGTCGATCCGACTGATAAAGATGGACAGTTCGGTGATCGAGGCTCCTCTTACCGACCAGAAATTTTTTATAGTACCCAAGCCCAAAAGGAAGAAGCCGAACAATCGAAAGCAGAACTTGAAGCGTCACAAGTTTTCAAAAAGCCGATTGTTGTGCCAATCAGTCCAGCCCAAACATTTTACCTTGCAGAGGACTATCACCAAGACTTTCACCGCAAAGAACCGGATCATTATCAAAATTTCTACCGTGGTTCCGGGCGTAAAAAATTTGTTGAAGAGGTTAAAGATAAATTGAATTAAGATAGTAAATGCTAAGCTAAGCTTGACATTTAAAAGATTTCTATTTATCATTCTTAATGATTCTAAACAAAAGACGGAGGTGGGAAAATGGCTCAAAAGAAAGCGTCACTAGCTTGTAGTGAATGTGGAAACCGTAATTATCAAATGATACCAACTCAAGCGGGCCAAACCACTCGATTAGAAATTAAGAAATTCTGCAAGAATTGTAATAAACACACGATTCATAGAGAAACCAAATAGAAAAGAGGAATATAATGAGTTACATTAAAGGCATTGCCCAAGAAATGAAAAAAGTAACTTGGCCTACAGCTAAGCAAGTAAATAAATTTACTTGGACCGTAATTATGATGATTATTTTCTTTGGATTATACTTTGCTTTAACAGATTTTGTATTTGGCAATTTCATCGACTGGTTAATTAGTCTAGGCGCATAATCATAAAAATATTTATTATTTGCTTAAGCATGTTATAATAGAATACAAATAAAACCTACACCCTTGTAGGTTTTTTATTTTACAAGAAATTAATTAAAGGAGATTTAACTATGGAATCTAATAAGGAATGGTACGTTTTGCATACTTATTCTGGTTATGAGAATAAAGTAAAAGAGAATATTATGATGCGAGCAGAAAGTATGAATATGGAAGACTTTATCTTCAATGTGGTAGTACCTGAAGAAGAGGTAACCGAAATGCAAGATGGAGAGAAGAAAACAAAGATTCAAAAGACCTTCCCAGGTTATGTGTTAGTTGAAATGGTGATGTCTGATGAGTCTTGGTTTATTGTTCGTAATACGCCAGGCGTGACTGGTTTTGTAGGCTCACATGGCGCAGGATCTAAGCCGGCACCTCTTTTACCTGAGGAAATGGAAGCGATCTTGGGGGATAAGCCTGCTCAGAAAGTTCAATTAGAAGTTGAAGTGGGCGATTTAGTTGAAATTATCGATGGCGCTTTCTCAGGAATGACTGGAGAAATCGAAGAAATCAGTGAAGAAAATCAAAAACTTAAAGTAGTTATTGAAATGTTTGGTCGTGAAACAGTAGCCGAATTGGACTTTATGCAAGTGCGCAAAGATAATCTTTAATTAGGTGGTTTCATGAAACAAAAGACTGACCACCACATCCTCTATTTTCGTTTAGCCATGGTGATGTATCTCTTGGTTTTGTGCTTACAGTTGGTTTTTGATACCAGTTTTATCGAATCCATCAGCTTGAACCAAGTCTTAGAGGAAGTTCCTCATGTTTTGCTTCCTGTAGAATTCACTTTTTATCTCTGGCCAATCATTATTCTATGGGAAGCGTTTGGTTTATTTGCGGGACAACGGAGACAGGCTTTTACAACTTTTGATCAGAGTTATTCACTGTTAGTGGCTCCCAAATTAGTTGAATTATCTTTTTACCATACAGTCTATCTTTTGATATGGTCGCAACAATTATATTTATTTACCTTCATCCTTATGGTGCTCTATTTGAGACGGATTATTTCTTTTATGAAATTAATTTCATATAAAAGCTCCCTGAACGAACCAAGTTGGCTATTAAAGCTTCCCATTGGTCTTCATACCGGTTGGTTGATCAGTATGACGGCCCATATTTTTTATAGCTATTTAGTGAGTAAAGGATTAAACAGTCATAATGGGTGGATGATAGCACTTGCTTGCCTTTTAATTCTTGCTATTGCAACCGGAAGTAGTTACTTGTATGCACGTTATGGTAACCAGGCAATTATGCCGGCTGTTTTAATCTTTCAATTAGGGCTACTCTATCATCATTATCCTCGTTCATCCTTTGGATTAAGACATAACTTCTTTTATCTTGTGATTGCGGTTGTATTTATTCTGACCTTAGCCGTATACATACGTTACTTGCGTTATCAAATAAAGCAAAAGACTTTTTAGATTTTTATAGGAGGAAAACTATGAACTGGCCTTTCAATCAATCGATGCAGTTGACGCAGAAACAAGCAGGCAAAAAACCATTTAGGGTTATTGCTTTTACTGCGCTTATAAATCTTGTTAGTTTACTACTTGCTTCACTTATTTCAGTTTTTTTAATTGGTCCATTAATCTATATGAAATTTGGTGATTCCTTTTTAACCGAAGATGTAGGTCAAGCACTGTTAAACGAGCCATTAATGGTTTATTTAGAACTATTTTTAACGATTATTACTATTATTACAACGGTCCTTTTGGCTAAATGGTTGCAAGGACGCAGACTTAACTCCTTTGGCTTTTATAAAGATAATTTCCTAAAAAAATATGGGATGGGCGTCGTAATTGCTGCCGCCTTAATGTTCTTTATTTTTTTAGTTAATCTTTTGATAGGGACGATCTCTGTCCAAATGAACCCTCAGGCCGATGGAGTGGCGTTTATCCTCTTATTAGTCGGCTTTATGATCCAAGGAATGTCTGAAGAAATCCTCTTGAGAGGTTACTTGATGAATGGCTTGGCAGCCGCTTGGGGAGTTCCTCTTGCCATTTTGATAAACTCCATCTTCTTTAGTTTGTTGCATTATGGCAATCCAGGAGTTACAGTTTTAGCCTTAGTTAACATTGCCTTAGCCGGTATTTTCTTTTCCTTATTATTCTATATTACTGATAATATGTGGTTAACAGGAGCTGCTCATTCCTTTTGGAATTTTATAATGGGTGTGGTCTTTGGGGTCCAAGTGAGTGGATTGGTATTACCGGGTACACTATTACTAACTAAATCCAAAGCTGAGGCCAGTTTGATCAATGGTGGAGACTTTGGATTTGAGGGGGGTCTTGTGGTTACGGTTATTTTAGTAGCTGCTTGTATTTACTTAATCAATAAATGTCCGAAACAAGAAAAAGCTATTTAAATACTTCTTGCAATCTCATAAGCCTTCCGTTATAATATTGCAATGCATGTATTCAAACCATGCATTGGGTGGGAGGAGCAAGTTTAAAAAAGATAAAAGCTCCAATTACCACATCACGAAAATTGACATAAGGAGGAATATTCGTGGCTAAAAAAGTTGTCACTCAAGTAAAATTACAAATCCCTGCAGGTCAAGCGAGCCCAGCTCCACCAGTAGGTCCAGCGTTAGGTCAAGCCGGCGTTAATATCATGTCCTTTACGAAGGAATTTAACGCACGTACTCAAGATCAACAAGGAATGATTATTCCAGTTGTTATTGATGTCTATGAAGACCGTTCATTTACCTTTATTACTAAAACACCACCAGCTCCAATCCTATTGAAAAAAGCTGTTGGCTTGAAAAAGGCTTCAGGTGAACCTAACAAGAACAAAGTCGGAAAGGTTACACGTGATCAAGTCCGTGAAATCGCAGAAATTAAAATGGCAGACTTAAATGCAGCCGATGTAGAAGCTGCTATGCGTATGGTTGAAGGAACTGCCCGTTCAATGGGGATTACAGTCGAAGACTAAGCGCCAAGGTAGCTTCTCGCCCCGTTTCTATCGGGTGTGGGAGGGAAACCCCGAATAACCACAAATATAGGAGGAAAAACAAATGGCTAAGAAAAGCAAAAACTATGTAGCGGCAAGAGAAAAAGTTGACCGTACAAAGAAATATGATGTAACAGAAGCAGTCGCATTAGCAAAAGAAATTGACTTTGCAAAATTTGATGCCTCTGTTGAAGTATCTTACAATTTAAATATCGATGTTAAAAAAGCAGACCAACAAATTCGTGGCGCAATGGTGCTACCACATGGAACAGGTAAAACACAAACAGTGGTAGTTATTGCAAAAGGTGAAAAAGCCGCTGAAGCAGAAGCTGCTGGAGCAGACTTTGTTGGTGAAGAAGATCTAATTAATAAAATCAACGGTGGTTGGTTAGATTTCGACGTAATGGTAGCTACCCCAGATATGATGGGACAAGTTGGACGTTTGGGTCGTGTCTTAGGACCTAAAGGCTTAATGCCAAACCCTAAAACAGGTACCGTTACAATGGACGTAACCAAAGCCGTTAACGATATCAAGGCTGGACAAGTAACTTACCGTGCAGATAAAGCAGGTATCGTGAATGTTCCAATTGGTAAAGTATCTTTTGAAGATGAAAAATTAGTGGAAAACTTCAAAGCACTTCATGAGCAAATTATGCGTGTGAAGCCAGCTACAGCTAAAGGAACTTATATTACTAATTTAGCTTTAGCAACCACTTTCGGACCCGGAATCAAGATTAACGTCGAAAGTTTATAATTTCATATTGACAAATAATTTGTTTATCACTATGATAAATAAGTATTTTAAACGACCTAAGACAGTAAGTGGCTAAGCCTTAATTTCTTACCGAGGAAGTTCCCGTTAAACAGGAAGCTATCTCTATGTCTAGGTGACATAGAGATTTTTAATTTTAAAAAATCTCTATACCTATTTGATGGAGGTGAAAGAAGAAACATGGTTAAAGAAGCAGTATTAAATGCAAAGGCTCAAGAAATTGAAAAAATTGCTGAAGATATGAAAAACTCTGCAACAATCGTTGTAGTGGATTATCTTGGCTTAACGGTTGAAGAAGTAACAGACTACCGTAAACAATTACGTGATGCAGGCGTTCAAATGAAGGTTGTGAAAAACACAATGCTTCGTCGTGCGGCTGAAAAAGCAGGAATCGAAGTTCCTCAAGATTTATTCAAGGGTCCTTCAGCGATTGTCTTCTCAGATGACGTCGTAAATCCAGCGAAAATTTCAGCAAACTTTGCTAAAGACAATGAAACTCTTGAAATTCGTGGCGGAATTGTTGAAGGTCAAGCAGCTACTAAAGAAATGATTGAACAAGTAGCGAAAATGCCTGGTCGCGAAGAATTACTTTCAATGTTACTATCTGTATTGCAAGCGCCAATGCGCAATGTGGCATCTGTCCTTTCTCAAGCAAACCCAGCACAACAAATGGTTTACGCTTTGAACGGAATTATCGACAAAAAAGGTGCTGCCTAAATCGATCGCTCGTCGCATAAGTACAATATAAACTAAAAAAATATTTGGAGGAAACCAAAATGGCATTAAATATTGAACAAATTATTGAAGATATCAAATCAGCAACAGTTGTAGAATTAAACGAATTAGTAGAAGCAATTGAAGAAGAATTTGGCGTATCTGCTGCGGCTCCTGTAGCTGTTGCAGCTGGACCTGCTGCTGGCGGTGGCGAAGCTGCTGCAGAGCAAACTGAATTTGACGTAGTATTAACTTCAGCTGGCGACGCTAAAATTAAAGTAATCAAAGTGGTTCGTGAAGCTACTGGCTTGGGCTTGAAAGAAGCTAAAGAATTAGTAGACAACGCTCCTAAAGCAATCAAAGAAGGCATTTCTAAAGAAGACGCTGAAGAATTGAAAGCTAAAATTGAAGAAGTTGGTGGATCTGTAGAAGTTAAATAATTTCTCTATCCCATCTATATTAACCTGGTCAGATCTTCTGATCAGGTTTTTCCCTTTTTAAAGATAAATTTAAAAAGTTGGGCTATAATGGAAGAGAAAGATTGAGGAGGGAAGAAAATGGTCAAGTTATTAATTGCAGATGATGACAAAGCAATTTTAGATTTATTACATATTTATATGCGTAATGAGGGATATGAGTGTATATTAGCTAATAACGGAGAAGAAGCTTTAGAAATAATTAACTTACATCCTGAATTAGATATCGCTCTTTTAGATATTATGATGCCTAAAATGACGGGGATGGAAGTATTAGAAGCCATGCGTCATAAAAATGTAGATATTCCAGTTATTTTTATTTCAGCTAATCAGACTCAAACCGATAAAATTTCTGGCTTGCTTGCAGGAGCCGATGATTATGTTACTAAACCCTTTGAACCTTTAGAGGTAGTCGCTAGAGTCAAGAGTATCTTAAGACGTCAAGGTGTGAATGCTCATTCTTTAGCGCAAAAAGACAGTAAAGACTTTATTAATCTAGGAGCAGTCACAATCGATACTAAAGGACATCAAGTGATGACTGCTGAAGGAGAAGAAATTAAAGTAACAGGTCTGGAATTTGAAATTTTACAGTTACTTGCCGAGCAAAGGGGGAAAGTTTGGTCTGCTGATGAAATTCTTAATAGTGTTTGGAAGGATAATTCCTCTGCTTCTACTAAAACGGTAATGGTCCATGTAAGTAACCTCAGAAATAAAATAGAAGAAGCAACTGGCGGCGAGAAAGTTATTCAAACCGTGTGGGGAGTGGGCTATAAGATTGATAAATAAGAATGAAGAAAAAAAGGCTGGACTAATTCCTTCTTTTAAAAGTTTTAAACTAAGTAAAAGCGACCGCATTGAAATGACGATAAATCTATTTATAGTAGCTGGTACCGTTTCCTTTATTTATCTTGTGCTAATGTTTAGCTATCAACAACTCTTAAATTTTTTAACATTCAATTTAGGATGGACCATTAAAACAAATTTGAAAGATAACATTATCGCATATACACTCTATAATAAAAGTAATCAAATATTAATTGGTCTTTATCTTGCTACTTTATTTATTACAGTGACTTTTAGATATATTCATGAAAGAAATCGGATTACTTTAAGGTATATTCGTAAATATATTTCCGCCATGGCTAAAGGCAAGTATGACCTGAGAATTCCCAATGAGGGAATTGGAGACTATGTCACTTTGGCTCAGGATGTGAACACCCTGATGGACTCTATTAATCAAGCTTTTAAGGAAAGAGACGAGACCGAGAAAACAAAAGATGAATTAATGAATAATATAGGTCATGATATTCGAACGCCACTTACCTCAATACTTGGGTATTTAAGACTGATTCAAGACAGCTCAGATTTAACTCAAGAAGAACTGGCCTCTTATATAAAAACAGTGCATAGTAAAGCTAAAAGCATGCAAGTATTAATCAATGATCTGTTTGAATATACCTCCACCCAACAAACGACTGCAAAAGTTAATAAACAAGCTATAGCTATGCAAGCTTTTACAGAACAGGTGCTTGCTGACTTTAATTTGCAAGCCAAGCAAGCAGGGATTGAAATGTTCTGTCAAGTCACACCAAGTGACTTGGTATTAGAAATTGATCCTGAAAAAATGGTAAGAGTATTTAACAACTTTATAACCAACACTTTTAAATACGGAGAAGGTGCCACTTATCAAAAAATATTAGTGACAGAAATGACTGATCAAGAGTATAAAAAATATACTCGCTATCAAAAAAACAGACTGGATACGATTAAAACAGAAAAATGGGTGGTTATCGAGTTTCGAAATAATGGCACCTTATTGAATGAGGAAGATTTGGAACGAGTATTTGAACGATCCTATCGAGCTGACAGCTCACGGACCTCTCAAAAACCGGGATCAGGCTTAGGGTTAGCGATTGTACGCAATATGGTTGCCCTTCATCAAGGGGTAGCTTATGGAATTGTGGAAGAACAAGATCTTGTCTTTCGGGTCGAAATTCCAATCTTAAGGGAAGACTTACATTAAAGAATCAAACATTACAATACTTGTAATATTTGAAACCGAATTGTATCTTTAAAAACTTTAGATTTACTTGCTATTCTTTAAGAGAAAGTTATAATTATTCATGTTGGAAGAAAGTTAAATGCTTATTCAAACTTAAGTACTAACAAAACTCTAAAGAATTCCTAAAGTTTTTAAATTTTATCTTTAAAAAGCCTTGAAAATTATTTAGAAGTTTGTTAATATTAAAAGTAAGGAATGCAAATAGCTTTCCAGCCGTCGCTAGAAAAATAAAAAACAAAAAAGAAAGAGGTATAATAAATGAAAAAATTATTATTAACTTCAGTTGCAGCATTAACTGTTGCAGCAGCAGGAATGCCAGTAGCAACATCAGTAAACGCACAAACTCAAAATAATCCAGTTGAAGCACAAGAGCAGAAAACTACTTATAAATTAGAAGTAAAAACAGCAGATACAAATATTACTTCAGAATACAAAGCAGAAAGTATGCAAGCAGCTGAGCAACATTTCCACGATTATGTGGCAGGTCAAGGATTAAAAGACTTAGAATGGTCATATGATTTTGATACAATGACATTCATGGCAACAGATGAAAAAGCACCAGAATTATATACTTACAAATTAATAGTAAAAACAGCTGATACTAATATTACATCAGAATATAAAGCAGAAAGTATGCAAGCAGCTGACCAATACTTCCACGACTATGTAGCAGGTCAAGGATTAAAAGACTTAGAATGGTCATATGATTTTGATACAATGACAT
>NZ_JBNUPI010000012.1:0-59621 GCF_050409505.1 Facklamia sp. P12937 | reverse complement strand
TAATCGCATTTCTTCTGTTATAATATTTTTCATGGGAGCTTCCTTTCGCTAAGTTGTTTGTATATCTTTAGTGTAACAGAAGCTCCCTATTTTTATTTGTTTTATGTCACATATGTATTATCGTCTAACAATATTGCGAATAAGGCCGATATTATCAATAATTTTATTATTGTTGACTTTTATTCATTTAAACGAGATCTGATTATATAGTTTCATCAAAATAAAAAAAGGCTCATCAGCCTCCTTTTTAAAATTATTTTATAGAATCGATATAGTCACTTAATTTTTCAACCACTTGATCAATGGATAAGTCTGAAGTATCCATTTCAATAGCATCTTCTGCTTTTTGCAAAGGACTGTGTTGACGATTGCTATCGTAGTGGTCGCGTTTAATAATCTCAGCTTCAATCTCTTCTAGGGATTGGGTCTCCATGCCCTTAGTTAGATTTTCTTCATAGCGTCTTTGAGCTCTTACTAGACTGGAAGCTACAAGATAAAACTTAAGACTGGCATCTGGTAGAACTACCGTGCCAATATCTCGTCCGTCCATCACCACTGCTTCTTCACTAGCTATAGCTTGTTGCTGCTTGACTAAGGCTTGTCTGACCCTTAGATTAGCAGAAACCTTAGAAACATTTTGTGTCACTTCCACCGAACGAATTTCTTGACTGACATCATGCCCATTGATTAAAACTTTTTGTTGGTCGCCATCCATTTCAAAAGAAATTTTGACTGCTTGTAAAATTTCTCCTAAACGATGGGGATCATTAATATTTATTTTATTTAGCAAACAAGCTAGAGTGATTGCGCGATACATAGCGCCAGTATCGATATATGTCAGTTGGTATTTTTTTGCGATAAGTTTAGCGACGGTTGACTTACCAGAAGCCGCTGGGCCATCGATTGCAATTGAAAACATTGGTTAATTCCTTTCTCATAAAAAGGCTGAGAATTAACTCAGCCTTAACCTTCTTATTCTTTTATGGAATGACGATTTGTGAGCCTGGCATCAAAGTACCGTCAATTGTAGTTCCGTTGGCAGCAGCTAAGTCATAAACATCAACACCATAAGCTTGAGAGATTGACCACCATGATTCACCCGCACTTACGGTATGGTAAGTTGACGCTGCTTGTGGTTGAGCAGAAGTTTCAACTGCTGGTTGAGTCGGTACAGGCGCTTGAGTCGTAGTTGTTGCTTCGATTTCACGCGTAACAGCTTCAGTAGTTGTTGTCTTCTCTTCTTTGGTTGTCGTTGCTTCTTCAGTTGTGCTCTTACTTAGAACAACCTGTTCAGCCGTTTTACTTTCTAAAGGCTTATCACTCTTTTGTGAGTCGATATAAGCATACAATGCAAACGGGAAAATCAAAGTGAAAATCAAGAAGAATAGCAAAGCGTTTGATAAAACGGTTGCTTCCTGCTTCGGTTGATTTCTAGCCGAGCGTGAAAATTGACGATTCTTGAAATTTTCATCCTCACCAAACTTATTGTTCCATGGGGCAGTAAATTTTTTGGTTTTTGCTTTTTCATTTAAACCTTGATCCTTATCTTCAGGTTGATCAAAGCGTTCGTTATCCTTTGCCATCAAGCTTCCTCCTACACTAATCGATATTAAGATATCTATTCATAGCAACAAACCTAAAAAGGCTAGGTTAGCATATGAGTCCAATTTCTTATATTATAGCAAACTCTAAACTTGATGCAAACACAATTGACCTAAAAAAGTAAATTACTTATTGCTGTTGTAATATTCTAGTAGCAGAACGGTAACCTTTTCCTATGTAACCATCATAGAAGTTAATGCGGCGACCCAATATGGTCTTCATTGATTTAATGACAAAGATTTGACCGACAACCATGATTAAGCCCTTGATTAAATTGAATGGCACAATGACAGATAGGATATAAGTCATATAATCATCAATGGGAAAGTTCATGACTTTGACATAAATAGGTAAAGCCAGATAGTAATTAAAGCAAGCCATGGAGAGAGTTAAACTAAAGACAAGACTAAGAGAGATTAAAGAAAATTTAATAGCTTGCCCTTTTTCTTTTAAATACTTCAAAATGAAGTGGCTTGGTAAAAACATGGCTAAGGTCGCTGTCATACTCATTAACATCCCAATCGGAATACCAGCTTCCCCTCCCTTAAGGATATAATTAACCAAATCACGAATGAAGGCCACGGCAACTAGGCCTTGTGGTCCGTAAATTAACATACCAATTAAGGCCATAAGATCCGAAAAATCAACCTTAAGAAAAGGTGCAAATGGCAAGATTGGGAAGTCAAAAAAACGTAGAACGACTGCCCAAGCTCCTAAAATGGCTAAAAGTGTGACTTTCTGAACTTTTCGATTCTTCATAACGATTCTCCTTTTTTTACGTCTTTAGGAGGGTCCATTGATAAAAAAACCATCCACTCAAACTGAGAGGATGGTAGCCTAAATAAGCATAAACTTATCAATATCTTATCTTCTACCATCCAGACTTTACTGTCGGTACTGGAATTACACCAGTTCAACCTAGCCACAGCTAAGTTCGCGGACTCTACCGCCGGTCGGGAATTTCACCCTGCCCCGAAGACGTTATTTAATTTAAATGAATTATAGCATTTATCTCGGATTTAAGCAAGCTCTTATTCACTATCTAAAGCCATCTTACTTAATTTATCCACTTCAAAGGCAGTTAGCTCTCGCCACATACCCGGTTTCAAATTATCTAAGCCAAGAAAAGCAAAAGATTCGCGCTTCAATTTGAAGACGGGATATCCAATGGCTTCAAACATTTTCTTAACTTGATGGTTCCAGCCTTCATGGATGGTTAATTGGACAACGGCTGTACGATTATCTTGATTGCTAGAAATGAGACGAGCTCTAGCTTTGGAGGTCTTTTGACCATCAATCATTACGCCCTTTTCTAATTGTCTTAATTCCTTAGCTGTAGGAATGCCACCCAATTTCGCAATATATGTCTTATCAATCTGATGCTTAGGATGCATCATCTGATTGGCAAAGTCACCATCATTGGTTAATAAGAGTAAGCCTGTCGTATCAAAGTCTAATCTGCCAATCGGATAGATACGTTCTTCAATACCATGGATTAAATCGGTAACCACCGGACGGCCCTTGTCATCAGCCACAGCTGAAATATAGTTTTTTGGCTTGTAAAGTAAGATATAGCGCGGTTCTTCCTTATAAATAGGCACCTCGTCTACTTCAATACGGTCATTGCTGGTGACTTTGGTTCCTAATTCACGAACCACTTGTCCATTTACTTTGACGCGACCTTCTTTAATCATGTCTTCACATTTGCGTCGACTGGCAACCCCTGCGTGAGCCATAACTTTTTGTAGTCTTTCCATAGTTCCTCCTTATTCTTCTTGATCAAATAAATTAATTTCCCATCTTTTTAATGAAAAAAGTTCTTCTGAAGCGGTTTGACTGTTGAGGGCTAAATCTTCAATAGGTGGTAGATCCTCTAAGGAAGATAGCGCAAAGTAATTGAGGAAGTAATCGGTGACTCCATAAAGTATGGGTCTACCAGGCGCTTCTAACTTACCTACCTCCTTAATGAGGTCTCGGCTGACTAATTTTTGTAGCATGGCTTGGGAAGAAACGCCCCGAATTTCATCAATGGTCATGCGTGTAATCGGTTGACGGTAAGCTACGATAGCCAAGGTCTCAATAGCCGGTCGACTTAACTTTTGTTGCAGTGGCGATTGAGCAAAATTTTCAATCAAGGGGTCTAAGTCTGCTTGGGTTACATACAAGAAGCGTTCGCCAAATTGGACCAAATCAATTGGCGATAGTGGATGGTCTTTTAAAGTTTGCTGGACTTCTTCAATCATAGGCTTAATTTCTGTTGGTGAGAGATTTAAAAGAGCGGCTAACTCATTCAAGGTCACGCCTTCTTCCCCGGCAACAAAAATAATGCCTGCTATTTTTCTAAGCATAGCCTTCCTCCCTCAAACGCAGTTCAATGCTATCTAGATAACTTTCTTGTTGAAAAACCAGAACTTGCTTACGGACCATTTCTAAAACAGCAATAAATGTGGCAATAATTTCTGGTCGAGAGCCATTCGATAAAAGAGACGAAAAAGCAATGGATTGATTAGGCTTAATGGATTGAAATTGTTGCCGAATGGATTGCATTTTGTCCGTCACTGAAACTTGATCATGATGAACTTCTTTTTCTTTAGGTTGTCTTTGTTCTTGCGCTTGCAAAACGCTCTTCAAACTGGTTTGTAATTGCTCTAGCGAAAGCTCACCTTCTTCTAAGGGAATAAAAGCTATAAAGTTTGAAAGATCTGCCGCTGGTCTTGAATAGTGCTTACTACGATCCACTTGCATATCTTCTAAGGTGTCCGCTACTAGCTGAAATTGTTGATAAATGAGCAGTTGCTGAACCAGACCACTCCGCGGATCTTGGTCTTCTAAATCACCATCCAATTCATCCGGTTCAATGGGAATTAAGAGACGACTCTTGATCTCTAATAGAGTGGCCGCCATCACTAAATATTCTCCGACCTTATCGAGGTCTAATTCCTGCATCTGGTCAATATAAGCCAAATATTGGTCAGTAATTTCCGTCATGGGTATATCGTTAATATCGACTTCTAACTCTTTAATTAGGTGTAAAAGCAAATCAAACGGCCCTTGAAAGGCCGTTAATTTAAGGGTTAAGTCTTGATTGGTTCGATCCTCTTGCATTAATTGGCTTCCCCTTCACTATTTGCTTTTATCTGCTGACGATATTTCTCAGCAAACTGGGCAATCATATCTTGGGTTTCTGATTGAATGGAACCTGAGATTTGAATTTGTGGAAACATATCTTTAAGTTCTTTGAACAATTGATAATCCACGGACTCTCCTTCAAAGGAAGGAATAACCGATATAAGGTGAACGATTATTGTCGAAAGATTTTCTTGGGGATCCGTTTCAACTTTACGCTGCTCAATACCGATTAAACCAACGAAGTTGCTTGTTTCAGGATCTTTATATAAGTAAAGGTCGAAACCTTCTTGGTCGCGATATTTAGTTAAAATTTCGCCTGCTTGAGCCATTTGATCTTCACCTTCGCAAGTTAAACTTAAGAGTCCTAAGACAACTTTTTCATTCTTATGCGTTGAATGAACTAGCATTTTTTGCGACCTCCTATCTCTAATTAGATTTCCTTGAGATATTACCATGCAAAGACTGAAATTTCAACTTAAAGCTTTACAAAGTCCTATATTTGTTCAATCACTTGATAAATTAATTGCTTAAATCGTGGTTTCACTTCTCTAGAAACAGCCATCACTTCTTGGTGGTTAAGTGTCTCCTGCATACCGGCTGCATAGTTGGTAATACAAGACACTCCCAAGACTTCCAGCCCAGCATGTCTTGCTACAATAGCTTCGGGAACAGTAGACATTCCCACTGCATCGCCCCCCATCAAACGAATGGCTCTAATTTCAGCTGGGGTCTCATAAGAAGGACCGGTCATCCATGCATAAACTCCCTCTTGTAAACTAAAACCTAAACTTTTAGCTGTTTGATGTAGCAATTGAATGCCTCTTTTACTATAAGTTTGACTCATATCAACAAAGCGCGGACCTTGTGGATTGTTTTTACCAATCAAAGGATTTTCGCCTGTAAAATTAAGTTGATCCTTGATGACCATTAGATCTCCAGGTTTAAAACTATTATTAACCCCACCGGCTGCATTTGTAAGAATCAAACTTTCGACCCCTAATTCTTTAAAAATCCGAATCGGAAAGGTGATTGTTTCAAGGTCATAGCCTTCGTAATAGTGAAAACGTCCTTGTAATGCTATTACTTTTTGTCCAGCTAGGCTGCCATAGACCAATTGACCAGCATGACCTTCAACAGTTGATACTGGAAAACTTGGGATAGCTTCATAAGGGATTTTAACCGGATTTTTAATTTCATCTGCCAAATCTCCTAAACCAGAGCCTAGAATTAAACCAATTCGAGGGGCTACCATACCGTGGTCTTTTAAATATTCTAAGGTTTTTTGATACATAATCTTCTCCTATTTTAATTGTGCTAAAAACGACTGTCCTTGATCTGTCTGTTTAACACCAAAGTTATCAGAAATAGTGGCCGCGATATCAGCAAAGTGCTGCGCTTGTAGTTCACTTGCCGCTTTAAACTTTTTAGAATAGGCCAATAAAGGCACATATTCACGGGTATGATCGGTTCCCTTATAAGTCGGATCATTACCATGGTCGGCTGTGATTAATAACAAGTCCTCTTCATTCATGGCTTGAATTAGTTCAGGAATGCGGGCGTCGAAGTCTTCTAAGGCTTGACCATAGCCTTGAGGGTCACGACGGTGACCATATTTGGCATCGAAGTCCACTAAGTTGGTGAAGGATAGACCTTCAAAATCTTGCCCCATGACCTTGAGTAATTGATCGACACCGTCCATATTGGACTTAGTGCGAATCGCTTGAGTAATACCCGCTCCATTAAAGATGTCATTAATTTTGCCCACTGCAATGACCGATTTGCCGTCATCTTTTAAGAAATCAAGGGTCGTTTTGCCAAAGGGATCCAAGGCATAGTCATGACGATTGCTGGTTCTTTCGAAATTACCTATTTGACCGACATAAGGTCGGGCAATAATCCGACCAATCATGTAAGGATCTTCCAAAGTAATCTCACGGGCATATTCACAGACCTTGTAAAGTTCTTCTAAAGGAATGACTTCTTCGTGGGCAGCAATCTGTAAAACAGAATCGGCTGATGTATATACAATTAATGCCCCCGTTTCTAATTGCTCGGGTCCTAATTCTTTAATAATTTCGGTTCCAGAAGCCACCTTATTCCCAATTACCTTACGCTTAGCAAATTTTTCTAATTTTTCAATCAACTCTTGTGGGAAACCAGCTGGAAAGACTCTAAAGGGCTGGTCGATATAAAGACCCATCATTTCCCAGTGGCCAGTCATGGTGTCTTTACCAGCTGAACGTTCTTGTAATTTAGTCCAGTAGGCGGAAGCTTGATCGACGGCTTCTACCCCTTTGATGGTGTCAATTTTACCCAGACCCATTTGAGCCATATTTTTTAAGTTTAAATCAAAGTTTTCGGCAATGTGGCCTAAGGTGTGAACGTTAGAGTCTCCAAATTCTTCTGCATCGGGTGCTTGTCCAATTCCGACAGAATCCATAACGATTAAGTGTATTCTTTTAAACATTTTATTTCCTCCTTTAATCGCATCAAGCGCGTGGAAAGTTCTTACGGTAAACTTCCTGTAAGCGGTGATGTGAAATATGTGTATATATTTGAGTGGTCGATATGTCTGCATGACCCAACAGTTCTTGAACCATGCGTAAATCGGCACCATTTTCTAACAAATGAGTGGCAAAAGAGTGCCTCAACATGTGTGGTGAAACTCTTTGATTGACTCCTGCTTGTTGAACATACTTATTAAGATTTTTCCAGATGCCTTGGCGGGTGAAGGCCTTTCCTCTTTCTGTTAAGAAGAGAATCTGGCCTGCTTGAGCAGTCTTTTTACTAGCAAAAACACCTCGGGCATCTTGTAAGTATTGATCAACCCAATAGATGGCTTCATCCCCTAAGGGAATGATTCTTTCCTTATTGCCCTTACCTAAAGTTTGAACAAAACCCAAGTCTAAGTGTAAGTCAGCTAACTGAAGCTGAGTTAATTCACTCACACGTAGGCCACAAGCATAAAGGACTTCTAAAATGGCTCGGTCTCTTAAACCGGTTAAAGTGGCTATATTCGGTGCTTGAATAATGGCTTCCACTTCTTCCATTGATAGAACTTTAGGTAGGCTTTTGGCTTGCTTGGGTCCTTGAACTAATTGCAAGGGGTTTTGCTGGATAACCCCTTCTTTTAACAAATAATGAAAAAACTGTTTCATAGCTGATAAAAGCCGTGAAGTAGAAGATGTGGCATAATTTTGCTGGTGTAAATGGGCTAAAAACCCTTGCATGTAGCTATAATCGATTTGGTCTAAGCTTTGTGTAGCATGGTCTTGATGGTAGTTTATAAATTTTTTTAAATCTCTTACATAGGCTTGGATTGTATTTTTTGATTTGACTTGATCAATTTGTAAATAGCGCTTAAAATCCGTTAAATAATTTTGTAACTGTTGATTGACCGCCTTATTCATTTTCTGACGTCACCAAGTAAATCCCCTGATTAGCCTCTTGACGAATTTGCTTATTCTTCATTAAGGAACCGACCGCGCGCTTAAATTGTCCCTTAGAAATACCAAATTCTCGCTTAATAGCTTCAGGATCAGACTTGTCGTGATAAGGTAAAAAATGATTGGGCGTCTTTTCTAATAGACGTATTAACATAGTCGCATCATCGCTAATGGCTTCATGGGCTCTTGGTTTTAAGGACAAGTTTAAAGACCCATCACTTTGTACCTTGACTACCCGTCCCTTGATTTTTTGACCCAAACGCGGGGGTAACATCCATTCGCTCTCATGTATAAAGCTGCGGAAGTTCTCTTTAGAAATTGCCAAAGCTCCTACTAATTTCAATTGAAAAATGGTTACTTCTAAATCTTGATTCATCAAACGGTCAGCTGCCTTGATAAATAATTCTTCCATCTGGTCAAAACTTGCTAATTCGCCCCAAAAACGGTTCTTATTATCCACAGTCATTGTCAAGTAGAGCTGGTCCCCTTTTTGAGGCCATTGACTTTTATCATCTGGTAAATTATCCAAAGAAACTACTAGGTCCTTTTGATAAAGACCAATATCCACAAACACACCCAAGTCTTTACGCACTTGAGTTACTGTGCCCCAATCATAGTGACCACTAGCTGCCTTAGGAATGTCTAATTGAATACGGGCCTCACGATTCATATCCTCATAAATAAGCCCTTTAATTTGGTCGCCTAAGTGATAACTTTGACCTTGGATTTGATCCTTGTCTAAGCGAAAGGTTGTCCCTTCCACTTGCGCAAAATAACTGTTTTCATTCTCGTCACTTATCTTACATTCGGTAATTCTTCCTAATTTCATCTTTCATTCTCCTATCTGATCAAACTCTCTTCAAGCTGATTGAGCTATCCTAAAGTAAAGACCGACTCTATCCTAAGCAAAAGACAATTAATTCTAGTCGCTTAGTCTTCTATTAACAATTTTAACACATTCTGTAAGCAAAGAGAAAAGATGGCAAGCAAAAAGACATTTCTTCAGCCCATCAATAAATAAGCCAAGAAATGTCTTAAAATAAGTGTCTTAGATAGAACTCTGCTATACTAGATGGATACCGTTGCTCCGCGATAGATAATTCCACGACGAGCATCCACAGTAATCAGTTCATTTTGTTTAATAGCTTCCATAGCACCTTCTACTGCTACTACTACCGGTATGCCTCTTTCTAAGCCAAGAATAGCGGCATGGGAAGTAATACCTCCGCTTTCACAGATAATAGCGCCCACCCTTTCTAAGGCTGGAGTGTAATCACGGTCGGTCTGGCTAGTGACTAATACAGTATCTTCTTTGACATAAGCATTAGCCTCTTCAGCGGTATGAGCAATCACTGCCTTACCAATGAAGTTACCACTGCCAACACCTTGTCCTTCAGCTAACTTGGTTCCAATTAATTGAATCTTCATAATGTTGGTCGTGCCTTTTTCACCAACCGGAACGCCCGCAGTAATGATAATCAAGTCGCCTTCTTTAGCAAAACCTTGCCTTACTGCCATGGCTGAAGCAGAATCTAACATCTCGTCGGTTGAATCAGGCTTACCAATAACGAAAGGTTGAACCCCCCACACCAGTGTGAGTGAACGTTGTGCTTCTTCCTCAAAGGTAGCTGCTAAGATATTAGAAGACGGCCGGTATTTAGCAATCATGCGTGCCGTATAGCCAGAAGAGGTTGCTGCCACGATGGTTTGAATCCCCAGATTACGAGCAGTATGTCCCACCGCTTGACCAATAGCTTCAGTCAAGTCTGACTGATTGAATTTCTTCAAGGTAAAGGCATCCTGACCTAATAATTGTGATTCAGTCCGTTCACATATCTTAGCCATCATTTTCACAGCTTCTAAAGGATAATCCCCTGCCGCTGTTTCTCCAGAAAGCATGACAGCATCCGTTCCGTCAAAAATAGCATTGGCCACGTCTCCTGCTTCGGCTCGTGTAGGTCTAGGGTTTCTTTGCATAGAATCTAACATTTGTGTAGCTGTCACGACTGGAATACCTGCTCGATTACATTTCTTAATAATCATTTTTTGAATAAGGGGCACGTCTTCTGTTGGCACTTCGACCCCTAAATCTCCGCGGGCAACCATAATCCCATCCGATACTTCTATAATTTCATCAATATTATCGACACCCTGCCGGTTTTCAATTTTAGAGATAATCTTAATATTGGTCTTGTTTTCTTCTTCTAGAATAGCACGTATTTCCATCACATCATTTTGACGGCGCACAAAGGAGGCCGCTATAAAGTCAACATCTTGACGCGCGCCAAAACGAATATCTTGCTTGTCTTTTTCAGTGATACCCGCAATATTTAAAGAAATACCTGGTACATTAATACCCTTTTGTGATTTTAAGACACCTGAATTGACTACCACACAAGCAATTTCCTTGGCTTGATCATCAATGGCTTCGACTTCCAATTCAATTAAACCGTCATCGATTAGAATAAGCGAACCGATAGTCACATCATCAATTAAGCCTTCATAGGTGATAGAAAACTTATCAGCACTACCTAAAACCTCAGTCATCGCTATCCGGATTTTATGACCTTTTTCTAATAGAATGCCATTATTTTCCATCTTATGCGTTCTTATTTCAGGTCCCTTGGTATCTAATAAGATACCAGCTATAACACCGGCTTCTTGACGGGCCTCTTTAAATAAGTTGATATGGTTTAATTGCGATGCTTGATCACCGTGAGAAAAATTAAAACGGGCTACATTCATTCCTGCGTGAAGTAGATCGACCATTACTTTCTTTGATTGAGTTGCCGGCCCCATTGTGCCAACGATCTTTGTTTTCTTCATATTAACTCCTTTTCATGCTCAATAGCGATCCGTTAAGCTACGATTAATTTCGTACAAATCATCTCTTACTTTGTGCTTGGATTTGGTTAAGGTTTCAACGATGTCACAAACGGATAATTCTTCATTGGTAATGCCGACGAAAATACCCGATTGTCCGTGAAGAATTAAATCCACTGCCTTAGCACCCATTAATGTAGCAAAAACACGGTCACGACCTGTTGGATTACCCCCTCTTTGAATGTGGGAGAGGTTAACCCCACGAACACTTTGATCAGGGGCTTCTTTTTTGTATTCTTTGATAAATTCTTCCACGCCCATGACACCTTCGGCTAACACGATTAAAGCATGGTCTTTCCCATGACTAAGAGCCGTATTGACTCTGCGAGCAATGTCACCGATAAAGAAATCTTCTTCAGGAATAACAATGGCATCGGCTCCCACAGCCACTCCGGCCCATATAGCAATATCCCCCGCGTTACGTCCCATCACTTCGACTACAAAGGTACGGTTATGTGAGGCCGCTGTGTCAGAAATTTTATCGATGGCTTCAATCGCTGCCGACATGGCAGAGTCAAACCCTATCGTATATTCGGTCCCTGGAATATCATTATCAATGGTTCCTGGAATACCAATAGCTGGAAAACCTAATTTAGTAAGAGCTAGAGCTCCTTGGAAGGAGCCATCTCCTCCAATAACAATTAAGCCTTCAATTCCTAGGGATTCCATTTGTTGAATGGCTTTTTTTTGTACTTCTAACTGTTTAAATTCAGGGTACCTGGCTGAATAAAGGATGGTTCCTCCTCTACGAATGGCATGAGTGAGGTCGTTGATCCCTATTTTCCTATATTCACCTTCCACTAAACCTTTAAAACCGTGTTGAACACCTACTACCTCAATTTGATGATGGAGGCCCTGTTCAACAACAGCTCGAATAGCGGCGTTCATTCCGGGAGCGTCACCTCCACTTGTTAGCACTGCTAAACGTCTCATAAGTCACCTCTTCTTATTCATTAACTCTCTTAATAATATTTTAACATGAATTAAAAAGCCTGTCCGTTGATATGATTATCAGTCAGATTCATTATTTAAAATAGACATTATTTTCTCCAAAAAGAGCTTTTAACTCATCCACCACCCGATCTGCCATAGAAATATTATATAGAGACTCTAATTTCCAAGCATTGCGGTTGGCATCGACCATGATTATTTCTAAAGGACCTGGGTTTTCTACCGCTAAAGCTTTTAATTTTTCCACTAATTGCTGACTAGAAGCCCCGGCTAGTAATTTAATAAATACTTGACGAATTGGTGATGAATGGGATTGCTTTTCATCTTCTGGTAAGGGCAGTAATTTATCCAAAACAATTTGTGGCTGACCTTGTCGATCTAGGCTTAGTTGGCCTTGCAAAGCCACCACTTGACCCTCTTTGAGCTGGTGGCCAAATCGTTGATAACTTTCAGGGAAACTAACCAGAGAAATATTTTGACTGCCATCATTGAGACGGTAAAAAGCCATCTGGTCTTTTTTCTTAGTTTCAATGACTTTCATGTGCTCGATATAGGCTAGAACTTTTACTTTTTTACCTTTAGGCATTTTTAAGGATTTTAAAGCTCCAATAGATAGAAAGCTTTGATCTCCTTCAATCAGTTTTAAAAACTCATCAATAGGATGGCCAGCTAATTGCAAGCCTAGTACTTCACGCTGACGCTTGAGTAAATGGGCTTTAGGCCACTCTCTGACCAAATTAATTTTAGGTTCAATCTCTTTTAATAAGTTAATATGATTGCCTGAAATCTTGCGAAATTGAATAAAATGTTCTAAGTTCTCGGTCAAGGTCGCTCGTGTGTAACCAAAGGTGTCGAGTGCACCGGCATCTATTAGCGCTTGAATTAAATTGGTCTTTAGAAATTTAAGGGGCATCCGTGATAGAAAGTTTTGGAAATCGGTAAAAGGCCCAGCTAAATTGCGCTCATCTAAAATGACTTGACAAAAATCATGTCTGAGTCCATTGATAGCCATTAAACCAATTCGAATAGCCCCTTTTTCAATTTTAAAATTAGTATGTGAGCGATTGATATCCACCATTAAAAAGGGTCCTACCGTACGTTTGGCATCTAATAGGTATTCATCCAAACTTTGATGAATTGATCGCCCATGGTTTAAGAGGGCTGTAAAGAACTCTAATGGATAGTGAACCTTTAAATAAGCTAGTTGGTAGGCCAAAGTCGAATAAACAGCAGCGTGCGCCCGATTAAAACCATAATTGGCAAATTGATAAATATAATGGAAAACTTGCTGACTGGTTTGACTATCCAGTCCACGCTCTTGACAACCCTTTAGAAAAGCAACTTGTTGGTCTTTCATTAGGTCCATCTCTTTTTTACCCATGGCTCTTCTCAAGAGGTCGGCTTGCCCTAAACTAAAACCAGCCAACTTTTGGCAGATTTGCATAACTTGCTCTTGATAAACGATAATTCCGTAGGTTTTTTGTAAAATTCCTTCTAAAAGCGGATGGATATAATCAATTTTTTCCTTACCATGCTTGCGGTTGATAAAATGAGAAATTTGTTGCATAGGCCCCGGTCGGTATAAAGCATTGACTGCGATAATATCTTCAAAACTTTCCGGTTTTAATCTTCTTAAAACTTGGCGAATTCCTTCAGATTCAAACTGGAAGACTCCTTGGGTGTTAGCTTCTTGGAAAAGTCTTAAAGTGGCTGAATCCTCACGATCAATGGCATCGATGTCAATGGCTAAGCCTTGATTTTGCTTAATTAAATTCAAAATAGTATCTAGGATTTGTAAGTTTTTCAAGCCCAGAAAGTCCATTTTTAACAAACCTACTCGTTCGACATCTTCCATATCAAATTGCGTAAGCTGTATTTGGCCTTCTCTTGTTGTAACGGGCACCCAGCGACTCAAATCTTGATCGGCAATCACAACTCCTGAAGCATGGGTAGAAGTATGTCGTGGCAAGCCCTCAATGGTGAGAGCAGTTTTAAAAATTTGTTCATTTACAGAATCTTCAGCAATTAACTGTCTTAAAGCGCTAGACTTTTGATAAGCATCCTGCAAGCGGATGGACACTTCAGTTGGTATGGTCTTGGACCAGCGATCTTGCACCATTTTAGGATAGGACAAGACTCTGAGGGTGTCGCGTAGTGATTGCTTGGCCCCAAAACTACCGAAAGTCACCAATTGAGCTACCTGCTGGCTGCCATATTTTTGGGCGACATAACGAAGCACTTGGTCTCTTTTATCATCTGGAATATCGATATCAATATCGGGCATATTGTAGCGTTCAGGATTTAAAAAGCGTTCAAAGAGTAAATCATATTCTATCGGGTCTATCTTAGTAATTCCTAATAGATAGGCTACTAAAGAGCCAGCAGCAGACCCTCGCCCTGGACCCGTTCGGATATTATATTCATAACAAAAGGCCATAATTTCCCAAACAATTAAGAAATAATCATTGAAACCCATTTGATCGATGGTAGTTAATTCATGGTCTAAGCGTTCTTGATAAATGGGCACTTGATCAATTTTTAACTCTGCTAGCTTGTTTTGACATAGGTGTTTTAAATAGTCTTTAGCAGCTATATTATTTGGTGTTTTAAATTTAGGTAGGAGCGACTGATTAATGGGCAGCTGCACTTGCATACGTTCTTCCAAAGCATGACTATTGGTGACTACCTGCTCCAGTCCCTTTTGTAAATACAAGTCTTCTAATTCATTACGGCCGTATAAATAATGAGACGTCCGATAGGTCATAATTGAAGGATCCAAGCTTTCACCGCGATCAATCGCTTGTAAAATCCTTATAGCAAAACCTTCTTCACTGGTGAGACTTTCGACTGCTTGGTTACAAACCATCTTTAATTGGTGGTTACGAGCAAATTGAGATAGCCATGAAACTTCTAATTCATTGAAGGGATAAATCGAAAGTCCTAGATAAAAATTGTCTTGCGGAAAAATATGAAGCCAAGACTGAAGAATCGCTTGTCCTGCTTCAAAATTCTCATGTAGAAGGGCTTGTTCTAATTCTCCCTTCTTGCCGGCAGTAATGATAACCAATGATTGGCTAGCTTCTTTCATCAGATGATCGATTTGCTGATAATCTGGATGGCTTTGGTTGATTAATTTAGAAAGTTGAATCAAAGCTAAATAGCCCTGGTAATTCAGGGCATAAAGAATTATAGGATAGCTTTGACTTTGGTCCAGGCGTCCCGGCAAGTTCAAGCTAAGCCCTATCATGGCATGAAGGTCTGCTTTTTGGCAGGCTAGGTAAAACTTAAGACTAGCATGTAAGACTCCTTGATCGGCTAAGCCAAGATGCGTGTAGCCTAGGGACTTAGCTTTAGCTACATATTGATTTAAATCAAGGGTGGATTGCAATAAAGAATAAGAGCTACGAACATTGAATAGCATTTGCTTTTCTCACCTTCCACTGTGTTTATTTAGAGAATGAACATCGCATCTCCAAAACTAAAGAAACGATATTTATGATCCACTGCGTGTTGATAGGCTTGTAAAATTTTATCGCGATCATAAAAGGCTGAAACCAACATAACTAAGGTTGATTGCGGTAAGTGGAAATTAGTAATTAAATGGTCAACTGCTTGAAATTTAAAACCTGGCGTGATAAAAATATCCGTCCAACCAGAAGCTGGCACAATTTGCCCTTGATGGTCACGTGCAATTGTTTCCAAAGTGCGCACAGAGGTTGTACCGACTGCTGTGATCTTGCCACCTCTTTTACGAATGTTTTGAATTTTTTCAGCCGATTCTGGGCTGATTTGATAATATTCAGCGTGCATTTGGTGTTGGTCAATCTTTTCTACAAAAACAGGTCGGAAGGTTCCCAAGCCAACATGCAGCACAATCGGAATAATCTCAATGCCTTTATTTATTGCCTCTTGCATTAGTTCTTGAGTAAAGTGCAAGCCAGCTGTTGGAGCAGCAGCCGAACCATTTTGCTTCGCATAGACCGTTTGATAGCGATCTGGATCATCCAATTTTTCCTTTATATAAGGTGGTAAAGGCATTTGACCTAGGGATTCTAACACTTCTAGGAAAACACCTTGATAAGAAAACTCAATAACTCTTCCTCCGTCTTCCTTATGTTCGATAATTGTTCCCACTAATTGGGCTTGGTCGCCAAAATGTAAGACGGTCCCTAAACGAGCTCTTTTACCTGGTTTAACTAGACATTCCCATTGGTCACCTTGGGTGTTTTTTAATAAAAGGACCTCAATATGTCCCCCGGTATCCGGTTTAACACCAAATAAACGCGCGGGAATAACTCTGGTTTCATTAATTACTAAGCCATCCCCAGGCTTTAAATAATCAAGCATATGTTTAAAGTCTGTATCGATTGTTTGCTGACTTTGACGGTCTAAGACCAACATACGCGATGATGAGCGGTCCTTTAAGGGAGTTTGAGCAATCAATTCTTCTGGTAAATGATAATCAAAATCTTTAGTTGTATAAGTCATCGTTTTCTTCTTTCTATTTTTCTTTCAGGGGATAATTTAAATGGCGATATGTTAATTCGGTAACCATCCGTCCTCGAGGCGTACGCTTAATAAAGCCTTGTTGGACAAGATAAGGTTCATACATATCTTCCAAGGTCACGATATCTTCTCCAATGTTGGCAGCAAGGGTGGCAATTCCAACCGGTCCTCCACCATAAAATTCAATCATCGTCTTTAAAAGTTTACGATCAAGCGGGTCTAAGCCCAAAGCATCAATTTGTAAGACTTTTAAAGCTTCTTTGGTATCTTTGATATGAATATTGCCATCGCCATGAACTTGTGCAAAATCGCGCACCCGTCTTAACATACGGTTAACTATTCTTGGCGTGCCACGACTTCTTACGGCCAATTCTTTACTGGCTTGATCATCGATGTCGATTTGAAAGACTCTGGCAGACCGTTTAACGATTTTTTCTAAATCTTTGACCTCATAGTACTGCATGTGGGCCATAATGCCAAAGCGATCACGCAGGGGTTGGGTAAGCATCCCCGCCCGTGTGGTTGCTCCTATTAAAGTAAAGGGTGGCAATTCAAAATGAATGGGCTGGGAACTAGCTCCTTGTCCAATAACAATATCGACATAATAATCTTCCATGGCTGAGTAAAGTACTTCTTCAACAATGCGAGGTAAGCGGTGAATTTCATCAATAAAAAGAATATCGCCAGCATCCAGTTCATTAAGAATGGCTAATAAATCACCCGGTCGCTCAATAGCTGGGCCTGAAGTTGTTTGAATTTTAACGTCTAACTCATTGGCAATCACCATGGCAAGAGTGGTTTTACCTAAGCCAGGAGGCCCATAGAGTAAGACATGATCGAGCGCTTCTGATCGCTTCAAGGCTGCTTGAATATAGACATTCAATTCGTTTTTAACCTTCGATTGACCGATATAATCTTTTAATAATTGGGGTCTCAAAGTGGTAAGCTGTTGATCATCTTCACTCAAGCTTTCACTTGATACAAATCTTTCTTGATCCATATTGATTCCTTTCTCTTGCTTATTTTATTAAGAGCTTAAAGGCTAAACTCAAACCTTCTTGGGTTGATTGGATGGCTTCTTTTTCTATTTTTGGCATGATGCGCTTAATCTCACGCTTAGAATAGCCTAAACCATCTAAGGCTTGTTTTACTTCTTCTAAATAACTATTTTTAGCTGTTGGTAAGTCTTCACTTTCTTTCATTTGACTCAAATCAAGCTTACCTTGTAAGTCTAAAATCATTTGCTGGGCTGTTTTTTTACCCACCCCTGGGAACTTCATTAAATACTTGGCATCAGCCGATTCAATAGCTTGCACCAAGCCCACTTGATCATCTAACGCTAGAATGGATAGAGCCGACTTGGGGCCAATACCGGAAACTTTATTCAATTGTAAAAAGAGGTTCTTTTCAGCCTCGTCCATAAAACCATATAGGAGCATTGCATCTTCTCTGACTACTAATTCGATAAAGAGTGTGATACTTTCTTGCATCTTTTCTTGCCAACGGAAAGGATTAGCACACCAGATTTGGTAACCTATACCATTAGCTTCTAGAACTAAGTAAGTGGGTTGAATCTGCTTAACTTGTCCTTGAATGTATTGATACATTAACTATTCCACCCATTTCTTATAATCGCTATAACCTGCTTGGTCCATCTCCTCATAAGGAATAAAGCGTAAAGCGGCTGAGTTAATACAGTATCTCAAGCCTCCTTTATCCTTTGGCCCATCATTAAAGACATGGCCCAAATGAGAATCCGCTTGCTTGGAGCGAACTTCCGTTCGAGGTCTGGATAATTTATGGTCTTCTAATTCTTGCAATTCAGTTCCCTTAACTGGTTGAGTAAAGGATGGCCAGCCACAGCCAGCATCAAACTTATCCTTACTCGAAAATAAGGGTTCTCCTGACACAATATCAACGTAAATGCCTTTTTGGTCAAACTGGTCATATTTACCGCTAAAAGGTCTTTCAGTACCTGCTTCTTGTGTCACATGGTATTGAATGGGGTCTAATTTTTTAATTTTATCTTGATAATCTTTTTTAGTCATTTTCTCTTCCTCCTAAATGATGATCTTGAATACGTTTAAACAGTTTTTCAATAGTGGTCGGATCGAATTCGATAAATACTGGACGACCATGGGGACAATGCAATGGATCTTGCAAATCGTTCATTTCAGCAAGTAGATGAATGGCCTCACTGTCTGCTAGGCGATGGTTGGCCTTAATAGCACCACGACAAGACTGCATGATAATGCTCGCTTCTTTCAATTGATTAACTGAAAGATCTTCTTGCCGGCTCAAACGGTCTAATAAGTCTGGTACTATCTGGTCCAATTCATCGGCTTCTAACCAGGTGGGATGACTTTGCATTTGATAGGATTTAGGACCAAAAGCTTGTAAGTGAATCCCTATTTCGGCCAAACGGTCGCTGTATTCTTCTGCCGTTTGCGCCGTTTTTAAATCAAAACTAAATAACTTGGGCATCAAAAAATCCTGCTGCTGGTCAACATCCACTTGGTCAGCCATTAATTTTTCATAACGGACTCTCTCTTGGGCAGCGTGTTGATCAATTAAGTAGAAAGAAGAAGGACCTTCAGCAATTAAATAGGTGCCATGAATCTGACCTACATAGCGTAGCTGACTAAAATCAATCATCTTTGGTTTTTCTTGTTGATCCAATGCCTCTTTTTCTACTGCTTGAGAGCTTAATGCTTCCATCATCCCTTGAGGCTTTTCAGTTGGGAAGTCACTGACTTTTGTGTACTCATCCATTTTTATCTGGTTAGAATCAGGACGAGACAGCTCTATAGCTTGCTTATCTTCTGCTAGATGGGATGTTTGGCTGATCCAGTCTAATTGCCCCTTATTTTGTTGGTAGAAACGAGTAGGTCTAAATAGGCTGTCTCCTGCTTCAGGAATGGCGCGGTTTTGTAATAAGCTTGCTTGAACGGCTTGAGTTAATAGTTTAGCCAGTTCCGCTTCCTTACTTAAGCGAATAGTCTGTTTGGTAGGATGCACATTGACATCTACCAAGCGAGGATCCGTTGTTATTTGAATAAAACTCAAAGGAAAACGACCGATCATTAACTGCTTGCCATAAGCCTTGATCAACACATTATTAAGAAAAGGACTCTTGACTGTTCGACCATTGACCATCCAGTGAATATAATTGCGACTAGTTCGAGTCAAGGTGGGTGGTGAGATCAATCCTTCTAGGTCAAACTCTATGTCCGATTGCTTGAAGGCTAGCATTTCTCTTGCTTGCTGGGGTGAGTACAGTTGAGCAATGGTTTGCTTCAAATCCCCCTTACCGACCGTTTGTAGCAAACGATCTCCATCTGAAATTAAAGTAAAAGAAATATTTGGATAGGCTATAGCTAAATTCTGGATTACCTTAAGAATATGACGCATTTCAGTTTGCAGACTGGCTAAATGCTTGAGTCGGGCTGGTGTATTATAAAAAATTGAATCCACTTGCACGGTAGTCCCATTACGGGGCGGGCAAGAACCTTGATTGATTATTTTTGAATTTTCAACTTCAATAAAATGACCACTTTGACTGGCTTGGTTTGCTTCATTCCAAGTCGACTCAATTCTGATTTTGGCTACTGAAGCTATAGAAGCTAGGGCCTCTCCTCTAAATCCTAAAGAAGTAATCTGAAAAAGGTCTGGTAGGGAATATATTTTACTGGTCGCATGAGCTAAAACGGATTGGTGAAGATCTTCTTCCACCATTCCTTGACCATTATCAATCACTATAATTTGTTGAATACCCGCTTCTTTTACTTCCACTTGAATCTGATCTGCTTTGGCATCAATGGCGTTTTCACACAATTCTTTAACGACTGAAGCCGGTCTTTCAACCACTTCTCCGGCTGCAATCTGATTGGCTAGAGCAATATCCATTTGTTTAATAATTCCCATTGTGGCCTCCTTTCTTTATTTCAATTCTTGTTTTAATTGGGCTAAGAAATTTAAAGCATCTAGGGGGGTCATTTGATTAACATCTACTGCTTCAAGAGCCGTTTCAATCTTCGAAGAGCTTTCTTTAGTTTGCTCTTCTTCAGGGATTGGCAAGAGATCTATTGGATCAACTTGATGGTTGCGTAAATGCTTGGCATTAGCTTCTAACTCATCCAACACCACTTGACTTTGTCGCAAGACTGATTCCGGCAGGCCTGCTAAGCGTCCTACATGAATGCCGTAGGACTTATCCGCTGGTCCAGCTAAGATCTTATAGAGAAAGACTAAATGACCGGCTTCTTCCACTGCTCCAACATGAATGTTTTTTATTTGAGAAAGTGTTTGGTCAAGGTCCGTTAATTCATGATAATGGGTAGAGAAGATGGTAGCAGCCCCCACTTTTTGAGCAATATGGTAAAGAATCGCTTCCGCTAGGGCAATACCGTCGAAGGTGGCGGTTCCTCTACCAATCTCATCAAAGAGGATAAGACTGCGGTCTGTGGCGTTTTGTAAGGCATAATTGGTCTCTATCATTTCTACCATAAAGGTAGATTGCCCACTGGTTAAATCATCAGAAGATCCAATCCGAGTAAAGATTTGATCGACTAAGGGCAGTCTCGCCTCTTTAGCAGGGACAAAACAACCGATTTGATTAAGAATCACACTGTAGGCGATTTGACGCATATAAGTCGACTTGCCCGACATATTAGGTCCGGTTAATAGTAGAACAAATTGATCTTGGTCTAAGTCAAAGTCATTGGCGATAAACTTAGCGCGTCCGATTAACTTCTCCAAAACGGGATGACGACTTTCTTTTATTTCAAAATCTTTTCTTTGATCAGACAGATGAGCTTGGGTGAAGTTTTCTTCCTCACTTAATTCAGCAAAAGAACATAAAACATCTAGAGTGGCTACCGCTTGTGCCAATTCTTGCAGTTGGCTAGAATAGGTATTTAAACGATTGCGTAATTCAATAAAGAGATGGTACTCCAACTTTTCAGCCTTTTCCTGGGCCCCCAGAATGGTACTTTCTATTTGTTTAAGTTCGTCTGTAATATAGCGTTCATTGTTAGCTAACGTTTGCTTGCGGACATAAGTCGGATCGTCAAAGTCTTGTGCTTGCAGACGGCTCATCTCTAGGTAATAGCCAAAGACTTTATTATAGCCTACTTTTAGGGTTTTTAGGCCGGTTCTTTGACGTTCACGCTCTTGATAATCAATTAGCCAACTTTCACCATTATCTAAAGCATCACGATAACCATCCAACTGCTTATGATAGCGGTCTTTAATGATTCTACCTTCTGTTAATGAAATCGGTGGATTATCGACCAAGGCTTCATTAATAATAGCCAAAAGCTCATTAAATTCAGGCAAGGCTTGAAATTGATCCACTGAATCCATGCTTTCGTTCAATTGTTGGAGATACTGATTAAGAAGAGGTATTTGTTTTAAAGACTGGCGCAATTGGTCAACTTCTCTAGCATTGGCAGTCTGTAAAGATAGTTTTGTTACCAAGCGTTCAAGGTCATAGATATTTTTTAAAATATTGATTAATTCAAGGCGAAGAAAGTAATGATTAATTAAACCGGCTACCTTTTGATGGCGGCTAATTAAAGCTTGTTTTTGTAATAAGGGTTTATCTAACCACTGATGTAATAGTCTTCCTCCCATGGCCGTTTGCGTGCGGTCTATCAGCCACAATAAAGACCCTTTTCGCTTTTGAGTTCTTAAAGATTCGGTTAATTCTAATTGCACCTTAGTGTATTGATTCATCTGTAAATAGGCAGATAGGGTGTATTCTTCTACCTCTTTTAAATAATCAAAAGCATGGGGTTGTATCGATTGGAGATAAGCTGATAAGTATTTTAAAAGTTCCGTTTGAACAGGGCTTGCCTCTTTTAGCTTAAAGAAATTTTCTGTTAAAGCGGCAGGTGTAAAGGTTGATTTAAAAGCCGTAATCCTTTCTTGCAGTAGGCTCAGTTCTTCTTGGCTAAAACCTGATCTTCCTTCCTCATCGATAATCCACTCACTGGGTTTAACCGTTTGAATTTCACTGACAAATTGATTCCAATCTTCTGTTTGAGTCATCCGACTTTGACCCGTTGAAATATCAACATAAACCAAATGGTAAGTGTTTTTTGCTTTTAAAAAAGCGGCTAGGTAATTATTTTCTTTGTGTTTGAGTGCTTGGTCGACCAAAATGGTTCCTGGTGTAATAATTTGAACAACATCTCTTTTGACCATCCCTTTGGTGAGTCGTGGATCTTCTAATTGTTCACAAATAGCCACTTTATAGCCTTCTTGGATTAAACGACGGATATATTCGGTGGCTGAATGATAAGGAACCCCACACATGGGCACTGGATCTTGGGCTTTTTTATTACGGGAAGTCAGCGTGATTTCTAATACTCTTGCAGCAGTAATAGCATCTTCATAAAACATTTCATAAAAATCGCCTAAACGAAAAAACAAGATGGAATCTTGATGCTTGGCTTTAATGGATAGATATTGTTGCATCATAGGGGTTTCTTTACTTGACATGGCTACTCATCCTCTAGTTCATTTAATCGTTGATTGGTTTTGAATTGATATCATAATAATGACATAAGCCAAATAAGCTTTCTTTCTACTTGCTTGTTAATAATTAATTAATAACAATTTGAGATTTAAGCAAAGGTTCTCTTAGAAGTAAAGGTTTTGACTAGTTCTATTTTAGCAAAAGCTCTCATCATTATCATGATATAAAAAGCACAACTCCAAAAGGGGTTGTGCCTTGTCTTTATTTCGCATACTCTACGGCTCGTATTTCGCGTATCACCGTTACTTTAATATTTCCTGGATATTTCATTTCATTTTCAATGCGTTGTTTCACACTTCTTGCTAAAGCAGCCGCTTTAGCATCATTGATCTTGTCTGGAGCGACAATCACACGTACTTCTCGACCTGCTTGGATAGCATAGGATTGAGTAACGCCTTCATTTTCATTGGCGATTTCTTCCAATTGTTTCAAGCGACGAATGTAGTTTTCTAAGGATTCACTTCGTGCACCTGGTCTTGCAGCAGATAAGGCATCAGCCGCTGCGACTAGTTCTGAAATAACAGAAGTTGCTTTAGTATCGCCATGGTGAGAAGCAATTGCATTAATAACTACCTCATTTTCTTTATAACGATTAGCAATTTCTGCACCAATTTCAACGTGAGAACCTTCAATTTCTTGGTCTAATGCTTTACCAATATCATGAAGTAAGCCCGCTCTTTTGGCTAAGACTACATCTTCATTCAATTCACCGGCCATTACCCCTGCTAACTTTGCAACTTCAACAGAGTGTTTTAAGACATTTTGACCATAGGAAGTCCGGTAAGCTAAACGACCGATAATTTTAATTAGATCAGGATGAATAGCGTGAATACCAACATCAAAGACAGCTTCTTCACCGACTTCGCGGATGCGCTCATCCATTTCCTTACGTGCCCGCTCAACCATTTCTTCAATCCTAGCAGGATGAATTCGGCCATCTTGAATTAAATGTTCAAGAGCGAGCTTAGCAATTTCTCGACGAATTGGATCAAAGCCACTTAAAACGACTGTTTCAGGTGTGTCATCTACAATTAAATCGATACCTGTTAGACTTTCTAAGGTACGAATATTCCGTCCTTCTCGACCAATAATCCGACCCTTCATATCATCATTTGGCAAGTGCACAACCGATACAGAATTATCTGTGACTAGGTCTGTTGCCGAACGTTGAATAGCTTGAAGAATGATTTCTTTCGCATTACGGTCCGCTTCTTCTTTAGCTTTTTGATCAGCATCACGTATCATGACAGCCATTTCGTTAGAAAGTGTCTCTTCTGTCTCTTTAAGAATGATTTCTTTTGCATCATCTCTTGACATCATAGCAATTCTTTCTAATTCTTCTTGGCCTTTTAAGATAAGTTGTTCAATTTCACTTTCCTTTTCAACCAATTCATCTTTACGTTTTAAATAATCTGCTTCTTTATTTTCTAATAGAGATTCACGATTATCTAAAGTATTACTTTTCTTATCCAGGTTTTCTTCTTTTTGAATTAAACGATTTTCAAATTTTGTCGCTTCTTGGCGACGATCTTTCAGCTCGTTTTCAATCTCATTACGGTATTTGATATTTTCTTCCTTCGCTTCAAAAAGCGCTTCGCGTTTTAAAGTTTGGGCTTGATTTATCGCATCATCAATAATTGCTTCGGCATTTGCTTTTGCACCCGCAATATTTTTTTCATCTGATTTTTGTTTAACGATATAACCAATAACAAAACCAGCAATTAAAGCAACGATAGCGAAGGCGAGTGGAATCAAATTTTCCATAAGAGTCACCTCCGTATCTATTTAGTTTTTTCATTAATTAATATGGTGTAAAAATTAATCGTGGCTTTCCACAACTTTTATAATACTTTTAATCGCAGCCATAGTCAAATAATTCAAAGGATCATTATGACTATTTAGCCTCATATTTTCTGACGCTTTTTTATAAAAAAGAAGACCCTCATTGGATTGAGGGGCCTTTTTAAGCTTTATAATTTGCGTTTTGCTAGTTTTAAAAAAATATCTCAAAAAATTATTTTTTAATTTCTTTAATTTTTTCTAGTGCTTCTTCATCGGCTTCTTCAGAAGTTACTGCCGAATGTCCACCAATTTGATAATGCTGTCTAACTTGTTGATCAATCTCTTCAAAGATGTGTGGGTTATCTTCTAAGAATTGTTTAGCACTTTCGCGTCCTTGACCAATTCTTTCTTCTTTATATGAATACCAAGAACCTGCCTTGTTAATAATATCCAAATCAGATGCCATGTCTACAAGCTCTCCAATTTGCGAAATACCGTAACCATAAACAATGTCGACCATGGCTTCTTTAAACGGTGGTGCCAGTTTATTTTTAACGACTTTAATCCGTGTCCGGTTACCATACACATCACCGCCTTGCTTAAGGCTTTCAGTTCTTCTGACTTCAAGACGAATAGAAGAATAAAACTTCAAGGCACGACCACCAGGGGTTACTTCTGGGTTACCAAACATTACACCCACCTTTTCACGAATCTGGTTAATAAAGAAAGCAATCGTATTGGTTTTGTTAATTGAGCCGGACAATTTACGCATGGCTTGCGACATCAAACGCGCTTGCAAACCAATGTGCGAATCTCCCATCTCTCCTTCAATCTCAGCTCGTGGTACTAAGGCTGCTACAGAGTCAACCACTACAATATCGACTGCTCCTGATGAGACCAAGGCATCTGCTATTTCTAAAGCTTGTTCTCCTGTATCTGGTTGAGAGAGTAATAATTCGTTAATATCAACTCCTAATTTCTCAGCGTAAACAGGATCTAAAGCATGCTCAGCATCGATAAAGGCAGCCAAGCCCCCCTTCTTTTGGACAGATGCAATGGCATGTAGGGCAACAGTAGTCTTACCAGAAGATTCCGGTCCATAACATTCAATGACCCGTCCTCGTGGATAACCACCAATTCCAAGGGCCACATCTAGGGCGAGGGAGCCTGAAGGAACTGTATCAATTTCAACGCTTGTTCGATCACCCAAACGCATGATTGCACCTTTTCCATAACTTTTTTCTATATTCTTTAGCGCTTGATCTAAGGCTTTTTGTCTGTTGGCATCTACCATATTATTTCCTCCGTTCATCAAGGTAATCTTATCTTAACAATTTCTTAGTCCAAACTCAAGTTTTTTGCGAACTTTTGTTCGACTACTCTCTTAATTAATTCATAACCATAATTAGTGGCCAAGTCCCGTACATAGTCACGCCCTCGATTGGGAAGCATGAGTTTCTGCCATTCGGTCGGACGATTTTTACTTGCACAAGCCAGATAGACTTCTCCAGCTGGATGTCCTTGATCAGAGCCCGGACCTGCTACTCCGCTTAAAGCCAGAGCGAGGTCACTGCCACTTAATTTTAAGCATTGTTCGGCCATAGCACAAGCGCATTGCTCACTATAGACTGAATATTCTTCAATTATCATAGGATCAACCGATAACAAATCTACCTTGGTTTGCGCTTGATAGACCACAAAGCCACCCTTTATGACTGTTGAAGCACCTGGAATCTGAGTGAGGCGACTGAGCATTTTACCTCCTGTTAAACTCTCAGCACCAGAAAGAGTGAGATTCAGCTGCTTCAATCGATCAATCAAATAAGCTTCTATAGTATGTTCTCTTCCTTCACCTATGTAATAGTCTTTTAATTTAGCGATTATTTGCTGGGCTGTTTTATCTAATAATTGGTTATTGTCAGCTGTTTTTTCTTGCTTTTGATTCAAGACTAGGCGAATATGTCTAGGCTTAGCATAAATCGCGATTTCCAGCTCTTTTGTTTTTTTAATAATTGGATCTAATATATGGGCCACTTGCGACTCGCCAATCCCATAAAAATTTAAATAGATGGATTTAATTGCTATGGTCTGGTCAATTTTTTCTTTAAAATAAGGTAAAACTTCTTTTTCAAGCATGGCCTTTAACTCACTAGGTGGGCCTGGTAAACATAGGTAATATTGATTAGCATCAGCAGCAAAATATAAGCTGCCACAGGCTAAGCCATCTTCTGTATGAAAACAATACCCCTCTTTAAAGGTTAAAGCTTGTTTATACTCTAAGGGTGAAAGTTGACGATTTTGTTTTTTAAAATAATCTTGAATGTATTGCCATTGTTGAAAATCAACAATTAATTCTTGACCAAGAAAGTGGGCTAAACTTTCTTTGGTTAAATCATCATGGGTCGGCCCTATCCCACCAGCTAAAACAATTAGTTCTGCTCTAGTCGCAGCGATTCTAATTGCTTCTTCAAGTCGCGTTGGATTGTCGTCTACCACTTGTTGGTTGAAAGACAAAATACCTATTGAAGCAAATGCTTGAGCTAGTAGTGCTGCGTTGGTATTAATGGTCTGTCCTTGAACCAATTCGGTCCCCACTGTGATAATTTCTAACTTCATTGCAGGCCCTCCATTTTATATATACCTATTAAAATTAAAAAAGGTGTTTTCTTTAAAAAAAAGCCATCAAAACGATGACTTTTAATGAAAATAATCTACTTAATATCGGTAAAAAGATGTCTCGCTTTATAAAAATATTCTACACCTGAATATACAGTAAAGAATAAAGCAACTCCCATTAAAAAATGTGCCAATGAGAAAGGCAACCATGTAAAGCCAGCATTATTCCAAAGAAAGAACAAAATGGCAAACATTTGACTGAAGGTTTTAACTTTTCCAGGCCAGGCCGCTGCCATTACTTTACCATTAGATTGAGCGAGTAGAACTCTTAAACCGGTCACTAATAACTCACGACTAATAATAATAATAACGATCCAAGCTGGGATGAATTGGTGTTCAACCAACAGGATAAGTGCTGCAATGACTAACAGCTTGTCTGCCATTGGATCCGCAAAGACACCAAAGGAAGTGACTAAATGTAATTTTCGCGCTAAGTAACCATCCAAATAGTCCGTAAAGGATGCTATGGCAAATACGAGCCCCCCAATAAAGTAAGGGGTAGCAAGAGTCGTTCCTAACAGTGTTAGATTGCCCCAATCCAAAGGTAAAGTTAAAAGACAAACAAAGATAGGGATTAAGAATATTCTAAAAACAGTTAAACGATTAGCAATATTCATAATTTACTCTCCTGATGAATAATTGGGGTCTAATACCGCTGGACCCTCATAAGAAGTTTCTTCATTCTTTTCTCCCAGCTCATCAATGGCTAGCTCTTCAGTTGAAGAGGCAGTTTCATCTTTAACTTTAAAGATAATAACGCCAGGAACACTCGGATCAGGCTCAACTGTTTTACCGTTGACTATAAATTGAGCCCCTTCTGGATAACCTAATTCCATCCGCACAGTCTTGGTTGTATCATTGGCTTGATGTTCTAAAACTTCATCTTTAGAAATCGTTTGGTCAACTACCATACTTCCTTCTTCATAAATACCGACCCAAACAAAGGCATTTCCTTTGGCACCAAATTGATAATTTTCAATTGGACCTTCTAATTGGTAGGTTTTAATCTCGCCAGCTTGAGAGATTTCAGTAATTACTTCTTTTCCAACTAAAAGCTGGTTTTCCGCTAAGTCTTTTTTGTTATTAGCTTTTTCAGTCACCTCTGGCTCTTTTGTCGATCCATCGACTGGATTAGCCGACGGCTTAACAATTTCTAAGACATCAGCATTATTATTGGTTTGAGCGACTTGATTATCTTCCGTTGAAATCTGACGAATGGTATAAATTAAGATACCGATAATACAGATAATAATTGCTGATAGAATAGCCATGGGAATATAAGAGAGGATTTTCTCCATCCGATTCGATTCATCATTTAAATGACGGCTACGTAACCGACTTGGCATTTCAGCCTCTTCTTCTCTTATCGGACTGCTTTCATTGTTTTGCACTTCCAACTCATTAGCATATTCCTTTAAAAGAGTATCTCCATCTAAACCTACCATATCGGCATACTGTTTCACAAAGGCTCGGGCATAGAAGTTTCCCGGTAGTTCTTCCAGTTGGCCTTCTTCGATCGCTTGTAAATATTTTTTTTGAATTTTAGTCATTTGTTGCAGGGTATTAAGTGTATACCCTTTATTTACGCGTGCTTCACGTAATCTTGTTCCTAATTCACTCATAATTATGACCCCTTCTATCTCTATCATTCACATTATAGCACAGTTAAAAGCCTTGGGTCAGATAAAAGTCCCTAATTAAGTTTAGTTGGCTTCTTTCTCAAGTAAGTCACGAATAAGCGTATACATATATTTCTCAGCGTCAAAAGCTTGTAGGTCACTCGCTTGTTCACCCAAACCAATATATTTAACTGGAATATCTAATTCATGGCGAATAGAAAGAATGACGCCCCCCTTAGCTGTCCCATCTAATTTTGTTAAGACTAGTCCACTGATCTCGGTTGCTTCATTAAATTGTTTCGCTTGAATTAAGGCGTTTTGTCCGGTTGTTGCATCTAAAACCAAGAGAACTTCTTGTACGCCATTCGGATTTTCTCTTTCGATAATCCGTTTCATTTTAGCTAATTCAGCCATGAGATTTGCTTTAGTTTGTAAACGTCCTGCTGTATCAACTAAAAGGTAATCGTACTCTTCCGCATTGGCTTTTTTTACAGCGTCGAAAACTACAGAAGCAGGGTCTCCTTGGTCCGCTCCGGTCACTACTGGTATTCCTAAGCGCTCTCCCCAAACATTTAGTTGCTCAACTGCACCTGCTCTAAAAGTATCGGCAGCAGCCATTAAAACCTTATGTCCGGATTGTTTTAAATTATAAGCAATTTTACCGACAGAAGTCGTCTTGCCTACCCCGTTGACCCCCACAAATAAGACTACGGTTGGCCCGTTTGGATTTTCAATTAAATCAGGATTGACTGGTTGGTCTTTTTCATAAATTGCCACCATTTGTTCTAGCATAACACGCTTAACATCTTGAGCTTTATGAACATTTTCAGCTTCTACTGCATCACGAATAGCATCCGTTAAAGCTAGAGTCATTTTGAAGCCAACATCGGCTGAAATTAAGATTTCTTCTAGATCATCGTAGAATTCATCATCTAATTCGCGCCAAGAAGTAAATAAATCCGTGATGCGGTCAGAAAAGGATTTACGTGTTTTTTCCATCCCCTTATCATACTTCTCAAAGACAATCTGTTCTTCTTGGTCTAAAACTTCTTCTTTTACAACCTTATCTTCACCTGTGAAAGCACGTTTGATGCGATCAAATAATCCCATATGACTTCCTCCATTCTATTGAATAAATTGATAAATTGCATGAGCGACACCTTCTTGATCATTGGATAAAGTAATGTAATCAGCCCTCTGCTTTAAAGTCTCTGCGCCGTTTCCCATCACCACTCCAAGACCAGCAAATTCAATCATGCGCTCATCATTCATCTGATCTCCTATTGCCATTATAGCAGAAGGTTGAATATTTAACTGATCAGACAACTTTTTTAAAGCATTTCCTTTATTGACTCCCGCTTTCATAATTTCTAATTGGAAAGGATGGGATCTTGATAGGGTATATTGACTGACAAGTTCTTTATTTAACAGTGGAATTTGTCGCGATAAATGGGCTTCATCAATCGTGACCACAAATTTCATAAAACGATGGGCTTCATCAAAATCATTAAAATCAATTTTGGTATGGGGGGCTGTAGAAACATTGCCCACATAAAAACTTTCATAACCTTTTGGGTAAGTTAAGGGTTCATAAACTAAATCCTGGTCTAGAACGTTTAAAGGTAAATTTAAAGTTGTTAACTCTCGATACCATGAGTGAAGATCTTGGCTACTTAACTCTTCTTGTATTAAGACTTGCCCATCACTAATTCTTTGAACAAAGGCACCGTTATATAGAATTAAATAATCATCCTCACTTTTTAAGCCGATTTGATCGATTAAATGATGCATGGTTGAATAAGGTCTACCTGTACATATTACGACTTTAACGCCTCGCTCTTGAGCGTAATCAAGTGCTTCAAGGTTTTTAGCTGTAACTTCTTTGGAACTATTTAATAAGGTTCCATCTAAATCGATGGCTAGTAATTGAATCATTTTATCTACTCCTGATGGTCTAATGCTACAAAATCATTCATTTTCACCGCTGCTAGTTTAGAAATACCGGTTTGTTCCATAGTCACTCCATATAGAATATCGGCATATTCCATGGTCCCTTTGCGGTGGGTAATGACAATAAATTGCGTTTCTTGGGTAAAGTTTTGAATGTATTCCCCATAACGGTAAACATTGGCATCATCTAAAGCTGCCTCCACTTCGTCTAGAACCACAAATGGAACGGTCTTTGTTTCCAAAATAGCAAATAATAAAGCAATGGCCGTTAAAGCTCTTTCGCCTCCTGATAAGAGGGCTAAGTTTTGCTTACGCTTACCGGGTGGTTGAGCAATAATATCGACACCGGTAGTTAATAAATCGGTCGGGTCGGTTAATTCTAACTTAGCCTTACCGCCAGCAAATAAACGAGTGAAGGTCTTTTGAAATTGATGGTTAATAGCTTGAAAGGCTTCTTTAAAGCGACTACCCACTTCTGAATCCATTTCATCAATGGTATTATTTAGCTGCTCCATAGCTGTTAACAGGTCATTTTCTTGCTCAAATAACAATTGATAACGTTCATCCACTTCTTGATAGTCTTGAATTGCTGCTAAGTTGATAGGTCCTAATTGATCAATTTCCTTACGCAACTTTTTAACCACTTCTTTTACCTGAGCAACAGATTCTACAGGCTGGGCTAATTGAGTAGCTGCTTCGAACGACAAGGCGTAGGTTTCATTAAGATAGAGTAAATCTTGATCCATCTGATCTTCATATCTTTCAATCTTAGCTTGGCATTTGGCCTCTGCTTGGTATTGATATTGAAGTTGATCTTCGCTATTTTTTAAGGCCTGCTGATGACTCCTTAAACTTTCATTTAAACTCTGGCGGTCTTGGCGTAGAACGCTTAAATCAGCGTTGACTTGGTCTAAATCGCCTTCTGCTTGGCTTAAATCCACTTTAAATTGACTGATTGAATTTTCTAAGTTTTGAACTTCATTCCAGTCACTTTCTTCTAACTGTTGACTGGAAGCAATTAATTCTTCTAAATTTTGTGCTTGCTTAATTGCATTTTGCAGGCTTTCTCTTTTTTGTTTGGTTTCCATTTCCAAAAGCGCTAAATTGGTTTTGCTTTCATTCAAGTCGGCTTGAAGTTGTCCAATCTTCATTTGTTTTTCCGATTGAGACAATTGCATGGATTGAATGGTTTGATGGACTTCTTCAATTTTAGCCTTTAGAGCTTGTAAGTCTTGCTCAGCTGCTTGAAAATCTTGGTGAGAAGCCTCAAAATCTTGAGTCATTTGCTTGAATTCATCGGTTAAAATCAATAGATGTTTATTTTTTTGATCTCGCTGTGACTGTATATTTTCAATTAAATTCAGCAATTTTTGGTGGTCTTGACTAAGTTGTTGGTAATCTGATAAAGCTTTTTGATAAGCCGTTTGAAATTGCGAAACCTTCTGATCACACCTTTCAAAAGTTGCCACTTGTTCTTTTTGACTCTTTTTTAGTTCTTTCAACTCTTTTTCAAGGCTTGCAATCTCTTGAGAGCGTCCCATTACAGATTGTGACTTATGCTTATTTTTTCCCCCTGTAACAGAGCCTCCAGGAAGGATCAAGTCGCCTTCAAGTGTTACGATTTTTAACTGTTGATGGCTAGCCTTAGCAAGTGACTGGGCATTTTCAAGTGTATCAACAATCACTGTAGACCCTAATAACTGCTGAATCACTCGCTGATTTTCTGCTTTATAAGAAACTCGTTCACTAGCAATCCCCACCACTCCTTGGTTTTGTTGGAGTAGCTCTTGGTGATGGGCCTTTAGGGTCCGAGCTTTCATATTACTTCTTGGTAAAAAGGTGGCTCGTCCGGCTCTTTTGTTTTTTAAAAGTGATATAGCTTGCTTAGCAGCTTGGTCATTTTCTACAACAATATTTTGCAAACCAGCTCCTAAAGCAATGTCGATAGCAACTTGATCGTTTTTTTCAACTTCGATTAATTCGGCTACCGTTCCAATGATTCCTTGTAGTTGATCACGGTGGTTCATCACGACTCGGACTCCTTGGTAATAGCCGGCATATTCCACTTGCATTTGTAGCAAGCTTTGATACTTGGAGTGGAGCATTTGGATTTGGTGGTCTGCTTGGTAGATTACTTTCCTTAATTGATCACGATTGGCTTGGGCTTGATCCAATGCTTGGTGGGCCTTTTCCCCTTCAGTTTGAAGGCTTTCTAAGTCTGCTTTCACTTGTTTTATTTGATCGTGATAGCTAACTTCTTGGTCTTCAAGAGCTTGGATTTGAATTTGATTTTCCTTGATTTGGTCTTGATAGCTTTCCTTGCGTTGATCGAATTGTTGGCTAAATTTATCAAATTGTTGCAAGCGATTCTTTATAGCCGACTCTTGACGATAATAGTCAATCAATTCTCCCCTCAACTGATCTAACTCTTCATTCTTTAGCGCTTGAAAGTCATTAAGTTGTTGATTATATGCTTTTACTTCTTCTTTTGCTTTTCGAATACCTTCTTCTAATGAGTTTAAATTTTGATTAAGGGCCTCTTGTTGTTTTTGGTGGTCAACCCATTGATTTTGGTAGCGATCTTGATTTAGTTTTCTTTCTTGACTGGATTGATTGGCATAAAGCATTTTTTGCTGAAACACTTCAATTTGGCCCTTTAATCTCTCAATCAATTGGATAAGTTTTCGACTTTCCATCTCTTCTTGATCAATGCTTTGATTTATCAAGTCTAATTGGTTCTGTTTATCATCGATTGATTGCGAAAAAGTTTTTTGATCATTCTTAACTCGGTCTAATTCAGCTTTTATTTGTTGGTAGTGGTCCTTGGCTTGTTGCCATTTAGCTTTAAAGTCTTGTATTTGAAAGGTATATAAGGATATTTCTTCTTCTTTCAATTGGGCCGCTTTCTCTTGGTAGGTCAAAGCCTTTTCTCTTTGTTCTTTAAGTGGCTGCAGTTGATTTTTTAATTCATGTAAAATATCCCTGACACGGTTCAAATGGTCTTGTGACCGCAGCAATTTTCTTTGAGCTTCTTGTTTGCGATATTGATATTTTTGTACACCAGCTGCTTCTTCAAAAATTCCTCGTCTTTCTTCTGGTTTACTTAAAAAGATGGACTCGACTTTACCTTGGGAAATCATGGCGAAAGAATTTTTACCTAAGCCTGTATCCAACAGCATATCAGTGATATCTTTTAAGCGAACATTTTTTTGATTGATAAAAAAATAACTCTCACCATTACGGTTATATTGACGCGTTATCGTAATCGTTTTGGGGTCCATATCAATATAACGATCCTCATTATTTAAAACCAAGGATACTTTAGCAATATTGACTGGCTTTCGATCGAGTGAACCATTAAAGATAACATCTTCCATCTTGTTACCACGCAAGGATTTAGCCGATTGTTCTCCTAAGACCCAACGAATGGCTTCAGATAAATTCGATTTACCTGAACCGTTGGGACCGACTATTGCTGTCATGCCCTGATCAAAATTAATGACTGTTTTATCAGCAAAAGATTTGAAACCAGTCATTTCGATTCTTTCTAAATACAAACAGCTACACTCCTTTTTGAAGATGGTGAATGGCTTTTTTAGCGGCCTTCATTTCTGCTTCTTTTTTACTTTTGCCACTGGCCTTAGCTATTAAGTCGTTTTCTAAATACAGCCCAATGGTAAAGGTTTGTGCATGAGAAGGTCCTTGGGTTGCTAGGAGACGGTATTCAATCTTAACTGTTCCCTTGACTTGAACCATTTCTTGGAACTTGGTCTTATAATCTTGCACGGTTAGTGTCAAAATTTCTTGATGGTGATCAAAGAGGACTCTACTCAGAAAGTTTTCAACCATATCCATACCAGTATCCAAATAAACTGCCCCCAAAAAGGCTTCAAATGTATCTGCTAAAATGGAATCTCTTTCTTTACCTCCCGACAATCTTTCCCCCTTACCTAATTGGATAAATTGAGGAAAGTCTACTTGTCTAGCTAAATAAGCCAGGCTTGGTTCCCTGACGAGCTGAGCTCGCATGCGTGAAAGATCTCCTTCAGGCTTATGGGGGTATTGTCCATATAAAAATTGACTAACCAGAATCTCAAGCACAGCATCGCCTAAAAATTCTAATCGTTCATTGGACTGAATTAAGTTCTCACCTTGCTCATTAATATATGACCGATGGTAGAAAGCTTGCTGAATAATCTTCTGGTTAGTAACTTTAATTTTTAATTCTTTTTCGATGTGTTCTATTAACTGATGCATGGCTTCGACTCCTATCAAATATACACTGATTTTACCAAAAATCCCTTGATTACACAAAGTCATTCAGCAATACAAAAATGAAATACCGTATATAAATAAAAAGATCAAGCAAAGCTATGCTTGATCTTCATCTTTTAAAATTTTAAATTATTCAGCAATTGGACTTTCAGCAGTTAAGCCTACTTGTGTCCAATCAAGATTTGCTCCAATTTCAACATCCCAATTCGTCACACGCTTATTAACGGCTGTTAATTCATATCTCCAAAGCGTTGGAATAACAGGAAGCTCTTCATGCATAAATTCTTGCCAAGCGTAGAAGGCTTTTTGACGGTAGTCATCATCAAACGATTCGTCTGATTCAATATCCGCTAATAATTGGTTATGTTCTTCATTCACATAGCGACTGTAGTTGAATTGTGCTCGTTCACCAAATAATCCATTTGGATTTGGATCGCCACCAGTACCAAAAGCAGCTTGGAAAATATGTATTTCTGGATCATCCTTCTTAATACGTTCATAGAAAGAATTAAACTCTAGTAATTGTCCATCTAATAGCTCTACAGGAATACCGACTGCGTTCCATGCTTGTACATAGTACTGAGCCAATGGAGCAGCTGTTTCACCACCTGACATTGAAGCGAAGTTCAAGGTGAATTTCTCGCCATTAGGATCTTCCACTAGACCATCACCATCCACATCCTTAAAGCCAGCTTCTGCTAGAATTTCCTTAGCTTTTTCTGGATTGTATTCATAGGCCTTAACGTCAGGATTTAAGTATTCTACAAAGTTCGGTGTAATCATTGAGTCTGCAGCACGACGCAATCCTTGATAGAATTCACGGCCGACTGAATCATTATCCATGGCATAAGCCATCGCTTGACGAAGAGCTTTATTGGATGTAACTAATTCAGGATCAAATTCGTTTTTACCTTCTTCTTCATTCCATTTACCCATCTTGAAGCCAATGTATGTATAAGCATTCTGCTCATAACCAATGGTAGTAAAGTTCGTTGCATCTTTATAAGTATCATACTTATCAGTTGGTAAGGTTGCAATATCAAAATTACCAGCCTTTAATTCAGCAACAATTGAATTAGGGTTGATGACATTCATCGTCATTCCATCTAATTTAGGACGCCCCTTATAATAATTTTCATTTACAGTATAAGTGACTGCTTCACCTGGTGTCATTGATTCCACCTTAAAAGGTCCAAAGCCTACTGGTTTCTCACGTACAGGTGCAGAGTCTTCCATATCAGCTACTTCGATACCTTCAAAGACATGCTCAGGTTCGATATAAGAAGAAATTCCTCCACCAGCTTGAACCATTGAGTTCGGAAAAGCCTTATAAGTAACGGTTAGGGTATAATCATCGACACGTTCCAACCCAGAAATTTCCTCGGCTTCGCCGTTATGATACTCGTCCATTCCTACCACATTCTCAAAATCGCTACCATAACGAATGCCGGTATAATCAGGGTGTCCTACTACATAGTAAGGAAAAATAACGTCATCTATCGTAATCGGTTCGCCATCATCCCACTTAACTCCTTCTGGGATTGTGATAGTTACTTGTTTATTTTCAACATCCATTTCCACTTTGGCAAAACCGGAATCATCGATCTTGAAGTTATTGTCGTAGCCGTATAGGCCAGGGTTAAAGTAAGCAATTACGGTTGCATCTGGGTTTCCTGTGTAAAACATATTATTGAAGACACCTGCAAATGCGGTATCGGAAACAAAGGCTACCTTAAGTGTTCCACCCTCCATGACTTCACCTTCATGCTCTACAGAAGTCGAAATGTCCGGTGCGGGGGCTCCTTCTCCATCTGCTTCCTCAGCTTGGACCATAGGTAGGGAACTCAATACCAAGGAACCGATTGTCATTGTTGTCATAAACTGTATAAGATGTTTTTCTAATGATTTTCTCATACTAAGCCTCCTCTAAATGTGATAATCCTATCATATAGAAATTATATGATTAAATCAAGTCTTTTCTAATTTTTTTTTAATATTTTTATCTTTTTCTAATAAAAACAAGCTTTATTAGGGGTTTATTTATGAAAAGTTTCCAAAGCTCACTTGTCTTAAAGGTTTTTCATGAAAATGTCTTTTCATTATTTTAAAGCTTATGACTCAACTAGTAATTTCTAGCAGAAAAATCTTTTGATTTTTATTTAGCACTTACAAGATATAATAAAATTTCAAAACGAAAACTTTTCTGTAAGATTAAAATTTTCTCATAAAAAAAGAGCCCCACTTCTTACTCATCGCTTAACGCTAAAGTAAATAAAGGGTAAAGCTCTTAAAATTTTTATCCTCTTCTTTGTTTTGAATCTGCTACACGTTGGAAAGCTTGTCCGATATAGTTAATTGATAACATCATGATCAATACTAACAAGGCAGCTGGCAACCAAACCCACCATTTATTTTCAATAATATCTGGTGTTCTAGCGTAACCAATTAGCGTTCCTAAAGAAGGTGTTCCAACAGGCAAACCAAAGCCCAAGAAAGAAAGTCCTGTTTCTAAACCGATATTACCGGCAAAGGATAGGGTTAAGTTGGTGATCATTAGCGAAGAAAGATTCGGTAATAAGGAGCCGAGCATAATTTTCCAATCTCTAGTCCCCATGGTTTTTGATGCCTTGATATAATCCTTGGATGCTTCTGATAAAGAAGCCGTTCGAATCAAACGGGTCTGCCCCATCCAACCAAATAAAGATATAATCCAAATCAAAGTCCAAGGGTCGAAGCGTTTAACGATTGTTACGACCGCAATAATAATCATGATTCTCGGTAAAACGATTAAAAAGTCTACCACACGCATAATGAAATCATCCACTCGACCCCCATAATAACCGGCAATCAAACCAATAATCGTCCCAAAACCTGCTGTTAATATAGTGACAGCCCAAGCGATAATTAAGGAATTTTTTGTTCCTAGTAAAAGCTGTTCAAAAATGCCTTTTCCACCCTCATCGGTACCTAAAAGATAGCCTTTTTCTCCTGGCGGTGTAAAGCGGTCAAAAATATTAACTATGCCTGCAGCATCGGAATCAATAAAGAATGCTGATAAGACCGCCGCTACGACAATAATTAATAAAAGAATTAATGATAAAACAGCAATTTTATCACGTGCAAACTCTCGACGAATAACTTCCCAACCCATCGGTGGAGTGGAAACTTGGTCTTGCAATAGTTCTTCATTTACTGTTACCTGTGTATTATTTTCAGCCATTATTCCACCTCCTATTTAATTCGAATTCTAGGGTCAACAAAAACCATAATGATGTCTGATAATAACGAACCTAAAAGGGTTGTAAATCCGTAGATCAATGTAATAGCTATCATTACAGAAAAATCACGTAAAGCGATTGATTCGACAAATAATTTTCCCATTCCTGGATAATTAAAGACTGTCTCAGTGAAGACAGATCCGCCTAACAAACCAGTGATGGTAAAGCCTAAAAAGGCAGCAATTGGTAGGATTGAATTCCGGAAGATGTGCTTGCGATAAACAACATTTTCTGGAACGCCTTTAGCCTTAGCTGTGCGAACATAATCTTCCGTTTTAGCATCAATGACTCCTGTTCTTAAGTATTGAATAGTAGAGGTTGTTGATAAAAGTGCCATTGTAATAGCTGGTAAAATAATGTGTTTAAATCTTGACAAAGCAAAATCAAGCGTTCCAGGCTCAAGACCCGGGTCTACTGTTCCAGTTGTAGGGAACCAGCCAAGAATATAACCAAATAACCAAATCATAAATAAACCCAATACGAAAGATGGAATAGCATAAGTTACAAAGGTGTATAAGTTAACGGTTTTATCAAAAACGGAATTTTGATAACGACCAGAAAACAGACCTAATGGTAAAGCGATTCCGTACGAAATGATCACTGTTAATAAAGATAATTGTAAGGTGGGCCAAACTCTTTGACCAATAATCTTTAGAGTCGGTTGACGGTGATGCCAAGACCGTCCCCAATCACCTTGAAAGATACCAGTAATCCAATCAACATAACGCTCTGGCCACGGTTTATCTAGTCCTAGTTGCTCCCGCATGGCTGCTATTTGAGCAGGGTCCACATTTGGATCTTGTAAACCCGTCAACGCATCCCCTGGCATCAAAGCAGCCAAAACAAAGACAATGATACTTAAAAGAAAAATTTGAGGAATCATTAAAATGACCCTTCTTAAAATCGTCTTCCACATTTATTTCACTTCCTCTCTTTGAGCAAAGCCGACTTCTTTTAAAGCCACTTGGTGGTGATCATTAATCTTCTTCAGATCATAGACCCGTCCACTTTCCTCAAAATATTGACTGGCATTTTCATGATATTCTTTCTCCACTCGGAGACGCTCTATATGGTGCTCTCTTCGATTGTTTGGATCAACATGCGGTATAGCTGATAAAAGCCTTTTAGTATATATGTGTTGAGGATTTTTATAAATTTCATAATTAGAGCCATATTCAGTAAATCTTCCACGATACATAATGGCCAATTCGTCAGACATGTGTTTCACCACGCCTAAATCATGCGAAATAAACAAGTAAGAAACATTAAATTCTTCTTGAATACGTTTCATAAAGTTTAAGACTTGAGCTTGAACCGATAAGTCTAAAGCTGAAACTGGTTCGTCAGCAATGACTAATTTAGGGTTCAGCGCAACAGCTCTAGCTACCCCGATTCTTTGTCTTTGTCCTCCTGAAAATTCATGCGGATACTTGACTAAAGCTTCTGAAGTCAAACCGACTATTTCTAAGAGTTCACTTGCTTTTCTCTTTTCTTCTTCAATCGTTAAATGGGTGAAATTACGCAAGGGCTCCGCCATAATATCTAAAATCCTCTTCTTCGGATTAAAAGAAGAATATGAATCTTGGAAGATCATCTGAACATTGCGCCGATAATTTGACCTGCGACTGGATGCAGCATTCGAAACGTCTTCCCCTTCATAGATAATTTTACCCTCGGTCAATTTTTCTAAACCGATAATAGCTTTCCCAATAGTTGATTTACCTGAGCCTGATTCACCCACCAGGCCATAAGTTTTTCCTGCCTCAAAACTTAAGTCCACACCATCCACTGCGTAGACATGGTCAGTGATACGGTTAAAGAAACCGAATCGAATTGGATAGTGAACCTTTAAGTTTTCAATTGTAAGAAATTCTGACATTAGTCCACCTCCTCAGTGAAATAAAAGTGTTCATGACAAGTACAACGTACCCAATGTTCTGGTTTTACTTCATGGAGAACTGGATGCTCTTCATGATGTTCTTCAGGAATCCAAGGAATGCGAGGAGCAAAACGACAACCTTTGCGTTCTAAACGGTTTAATGGAGGTACAACCCCATGTATTACATGTAGATCGCCCTTTTCATCAACTAAATCATTGGATTGCGGAATGGACTTTAAGAGTGAGCGGGTATAAGGATGTCTCGGATCATTGAAGAGTTCTTCGACACTTGCAACTTCAACAAATTGTCCTGCATACATAACTGCTACTCGATCAGCCGTCTCTGCAACTACTCCTAAATCGTGAGTAATCAAAATAATTCCTGATTCGGTTTCCTCTTGAATTTCATTCAAAAGATCCAAAATTTGTGCTTGAATAGTTACATCTAAAGCAGTTGTCGGCTCATCTGCAATAATTATTGGTGGTTTACAAGATAATGCAATGGCAATAATTACTCTCTGACGCATTCCACCTGATAATTCATGTGGATATTGCTTGGCCATTCTTTGAGGGTTTTCAATACCTACTTGGTCGAGTAATTCAAGTACGCGCTGAGTTCGTTGTTGTCCATCTAACTTAGTATGATAATACAAAGCTTCTTCAATCTGCTCACCTACTGTCATTAAAGGGTTTAATGACGCTAAAGGGTCTTGGAAGATCATGCCAATATCATTCCCGCGAATTTTGTCATAATCTGATTCATCATAATTAACGAGATTATCACCCTTGTAATTAATTTCCCCGGTAATTTTTGTATTCATGCGATTGTGTAAGCCTATGATTGAAGTGGCCAGGGTTGATTTTCCACAGCCTGACTCCCCAACAATGGCTAACTTTTCATTACGCGCTAGGGTAAAAGAAACCCCATCGACAGCATCGAAATACTGGTCTTTAATGCGAAAACCAGTGTGCAAATCTTTAACTTCTAATAATATCTCTTTTGATTCCATTTGAGGCCTCCTTTATCAATGACTATGACATCCATTTATTTTTCTGATCGTAATTGGTCGATATAAGAAACGGCGTCCTTAATATCTGAGAGCTTTTCAATTTTTTCATCTTCGAATTCTATATCAAATTCTTCCTCAATCCCCATCACGAATTCCACCATATCTAAAGAATCGGCGCCTAGGTCTTCAAAGGTTAGATTTTCAGTTACTTGATCTTCAGTAAGATCAAAATGCTCTACTAATAAAGTTTTAACTTTTTCAAATGTTTCTGTCTTCAAATTTTCCACTCCTTAATTAAAAAGTTATACCACAATGCCGGTTATATTATAATAACGATTATTTTCTAATCTGTCTATCATTTTTGTCACTATTTTCAAAAAAAGTGCTTATTTCTTCGGAAAAACCTGATAAAACGATTTCACGAGCTTGTCGAATAGCATGATAAATGGCGATGTCATCTGCTGATCCATGCGCTTTAATTACTGGCTTTTTAACCCCTAAAAGGACTGCTCCTCCTTGCTTGCTATCATCAAAATTTTCAGCCATCTTTTTTAATGAGGGTTTAATGAGAAGGCCACCAATTTTATTGGTGATACTACTCTCACTTAGAGTTCGTTTGAGTAATTTGAAGATGGATTTTAGGCTTCCTTCCAATGTTTTTAGGATAGCATTACCGGTAAAGCCATCTGTCACCGCAATATCTACCTGCCCATTTAAAAGATCTTTGGCTTCAATATTGCCTACAAAATTTAAACCACTCGCTTGATTGAGGAGTTGGTAAGCTTGTTTACGTAATTCATCTCCCTTACCAGCCTCTGTTCCATTATTAACAAGCCCTACTCTTGCTTGCTCTATTTTTAAAACACTCTCAGCATAATAGCTAGCTAGTTGAGCATATTGTAAGAGGTGCTCTGCTTTTGATTCCGCATTGGCTCCGGCATCCATTAAAATTAAATGAGGAGATTTCTCATTAATGGTTGGGATGACCGGCATCAATCCCGGTCGATCGACACCTTTAATTCTACCAACCACCAATAAGCCGGTTGTTAATAAGGCGCCTGTATTCCCAGCCGAAAGCAGTACATCTGCTTTACCTTCTCTTACCGCCTTGGCAGCAACCACCATTGAAGCATCTTTCTTGCGACGAACAGCTTTTACCGGTTCATCTTCTCCTTTGATAACCTCAGTAGTCGGTATTCGGATTAAACGGTCATCAAACATATCTGGAAGATTTTTAAGGGCTTTCTCGTCGCCATAAAGATGAATTTCGATGTCCTTATAAGCATCTAAGGCTCTTAGAACTCCGTCAAATACGGCTTGTGGTGCATTGTCGCCACCCATTGCATCAATCGCTATTTTAATCATAAATTCCACTCCTAAATTTCTAATTTAATTAATTGGGTATACTTTTCAATTGTTTTTGTTTCTTTCTCAGTCACTATATCTGGTTGTCTCATTAAATGGTCGACTGCTTGATAAGCCGCTGTCATAATGGCTTCGTCTTGTAAGGGATGTCCATATGTAAATTGGGCAATTCCACTTTGATTTCGTCCTAGGACATCTCCCATGCCACGAATTTCCATATCCGCTTTTGATAGTTCAAAGCCATCTTGACTTTCGACCATCTTAATCAGACGTTCTTTTCCTTGTTGGGTCGTTGGGTTGGCAATTAAAAAGCAGTAAGAGGGTAATGGGCTTCGCCCTACCCGCCCTCTTAACTGATGGAGCTGGGCTAAACCAAAACGTTCGGCTGATTGAATGACCATGACCGTTGCATTCGGTACATCCACACCGACTTCAACCATAGTGGTTGCTACTAAAATTTGAATTGCTTGAGCCTTAAAAGCTTTCATCACTTCTTTTTGTTCTTCTTTACTCAATTGACCATGCAAACTATCGATTGTAACTCGTGGAAATATTTCTCTTAAACGTTGACAAGTCTCTTGTACATTTTCAACTTGTTCCATAAATTCACTGGCTTCAATTAAAGGCAATACATAATAGATTTGATGACCCTTATCTAATTCTTTTTGCATACGGTCATAGACTGTGGCAATGTGCTTATCACTAACGGCTTGTGTCTTAATTTCAACCCTTCCACGCGGTAGACCTTCCATGGTTGAGACGCAAAGGTCGGCATAAAGGGTCTGAGCCAAACTTCTGGGTATGGGAGTTGCTGTCATTTGCAGGACATTGGCTTCTTGACCAGCCAGACCTTTTTCTAATAAGTTCTGTCTTTGGCCAACACCAAAGCGGTGTTGCTCATCTATAACGATATAGCCGAGTGATTTAAAATCTACTCCCTCTTGAATTAAAGCATGGGTACCGATAATCAATCGGATGCGTCCTGTTTTTAGACCTTGTAAAACAGCTTTTTTTTCTGAAACTTGCCTCTCAGAAGTTAATATTTCTGCATGAAAACCACTCTTTTCAAAATATTGATTAAAAGATTGATAATGCTGCTGAGCTAATATTTCTGTTGGAACCATCAAGGCTGTTTGATAACCTGCTTGCACACTAGCAATCATGGTCAAGAAGGCAACTAAGGTCTTACCGCTACCTACATCTCCTTGCAATAAACGGTTCATTGGATAAGGTGATAAAAGATCGCGGCAAATTTCATTAACCGCTTTTTTTTGTGAATCCGTTAATTCAAAAGGGATGCTTTGGATAATTTGTCGTAATTCTTCAACTTGATAGTGGATTTGGATACCCTTAGTTTTTAAGCGGTTAAATTTGGCGCTTTGTAAGCGCCATTGGTAAAGAAAGAACTCCTGGAAGATGATCTTTCGCTGGGCCTGTCTTTTCGCATTATCTTGCTTAGGAAAATGCATGGCCCAAAGTGCTTCCTTCAGATTTATTAAGTTAAATTGTTGATTTAAATAAGTCGGAATGATTTCTTCAATACTTTCTTGATAATCAACAAAGGCTTGCTTGATGGCTTTGACAATCTGGCCCTGACTCAGTCCCTTGCTAGTATGGTAAATGGGTGCATAGTCCTCACCTGCTGACGGATTAATTAATTTCATGGCCATTAGCGACTGGTTACTTTCTTGCCATTTACCATAGATAGCTCGCGTTTGACCTAATTCAATTTGTTTCTTTAAGTAGGGCTGGTTAAAAAAAGAGACGGTTATCACTTGATGGCCATCTACAGCCAATTTAAAACTTAAGCGACTTTTCTTTCTACCAAAATAGTTGACCACAGCTGGACTAACAACTTTTCCCATCAAGACAACTTTTTCCTGGTCAAGAATAGTTTCTAACTGGCGTGCTTGGATATCCTCAAAACGAAATGGAAAATGAAACATTAAATCCTTTACTGTTTCAATTCCTAATTGTTTAAATAAAAGACTGGTCTTGGGGCCAACACCTTTGAGCTGATCGATAGGATCTAACCAAGACTTTCCCATCTTCTTCCTCCTCTTTGAGCAAAAAAATAAATCACCACCTAGAAACTAAGTGGTGATCAGCTATTTTCTAACAATCTAATCCACCGTTACAAAATAATTGTAGACTGGTTGGTCTCCTTGAATAAGTTCAAATTCAATCTCAGAGTTAGTTTGTTCAAAATGGTCAGCAACTTCTTGGGCTAATGAATGATCACCCTCTTCGCCAATAATAACCGTTACTAACTCACTTGATTCATCCACCATTCGATTAACCAATTGGATCAGAGTTTCTTTTAAATCAGTGTGGGTTAAGATTATATCGCCATCTAAAATACCCATAAAATCGTTTTCTTTAATGGATAGGCCATTAATTTCTGTATCTCGAATAGCATGAGTAATTTGTCCAGAAGCAACGCTTAGCGCATACTCTTCCATAGCTAGTCTGTTCTCTTCAATGGCAACTGAAGGATCATACATCAACATGGCTGAGATTCCTTGGGTGATTGACTTTGTGCCCACAACTACCGTTGGTACTTCACTGACTTCAGCCGCTTGTTGAGCCGCCATAATAATATTCTTATTATTCGGTAACAAGATAATATTTTTGGCGTTAACTCGCTCGATTGCTTTAATGAAGTCTTCGGTAGAAGGATTCATTGTCTGACCTCCAGAAAGGACTTCCTTTACTCCAATAGAATGGAAGAGCTCTGTCAAGCCTTTACCTGAAGCTACAGCAATCACTGCGTAATCTTCTTGAGTTTGAGGGACAGCTTGTTGACGCAGCGTAGTCTCTTTGTCTTCTAAGTCTCTAACTTGCTCACGCATATTATCGACTTTAATTTTAATTAACTCACCAAATTCTTGACCCAATTGCATAATCTCGCCTGGATCTTCCGTATGGATGTGGACCTTAACAATTTCATCATCGGCAACAACCAGCAAAGAATCACCTTTTTTATCAAGCGTTTGTCTAAACTCTTCATAATCAAAAGCTTTCTTAACAGTCTGTCCTTGTCCAATTCTTACCATAATTTCGGTACAGAAACCATAGGTAATCTCATCCATAGACATTGGGTGTTCATTCATTTCTTCGAAGATTGCGTGGGCATGGTCATTAGATTGGTCTTCAACTTCATCGATAATGACTTCCCCTGAAAGATTGGCAAGGAAGCCTTCATAGATACATAAAAGCCCCTTACCACCCGAATCGACTACACCCACCTGTTTTAAAACTGGTAGTAATTCAGGTGTTCGATCCAATGATTCTTTTGCCTCTGCTACGATCGTGCGCATCACTTGTATGATGTCTTCTGTTTGCTTAGCTTCTTGTTCACCTTTTACAGCAGATTCTCTAGCAACAGTTAAAATGGTTCCTTCAACTGGCTTCATCACTGCCTTATAAGCTGATTCCACACCACCAATAAAAGCCTTAGCAAAGTCTTTGGCATTTAATTCTTCACAATCTTTAATTGCCATTGAGAAGCCACGGAAAACTTGTGACAAGATAACGCCTGAATTTCCTCGAGCCCCCATTAACAGTCCTTTGGCCACGGCATTTGCTAATTCTCCAACATGATGACTAGTAGAATTACGCATATTCTCAACACCTGATTGGAAAGTCATATTCATATTAGTTCCTGTATCTCCATCAGGCACGGGAAAGACATTTAACGAATTCACTAAGTCAACATTTTCAGCCAGGCGCTCGGCACCTGCTATAAACATCTGTTTAAAGTCAGATGCTTTGATTGTTTTCAGTTCCACACTTTACCTCCTAAACGATCCTAGTCGATAGTCACACCCTGGACATGGACATGAACAAAGTCCAATTCAAAGCCCAAGAGTTGCTCGACATTGTATTTAACAGCTTGTTGAATATTTTGACAAATCACAGAGATTTTTGTCCCGTAAGAAACGACAATATAGACATCTACTGAAATATTGTCTCCTTCTTGAGAAATTAAAACACCACGTGAATAGTTTTCTTTCTTAAGAATGTCTGTTAAATTATCACGGAAGAAATGTTTACTTACCATTCCTACAACACCGTAGTTGTCAGTAACTGCTGCACCGACAATGGTTGCAATCACTTCATTTTCTAAGGATATCTCTCCATTTGGAGTTTGGATATTAATAGCCATAAAGTACCTCCTTTTTGTTGTCCACCATAGTTTAGCATAAATTTTTTAGCTTAGCACCTATTTTAATAGTTTTAGTAACGAGATATTTAAGATTAGTAGTTAATTTCATCATAATTCACTTGCTTCAAAAGTCAAATTATGGTAAATTAATTTGGTATGAAATGTAACTTTTAAATTGTTACAAGGAAAAGGAGGCAGAACCATGGCTAAAGAATGTTATTTCACAGGGCGTAAAGCTGTATCTGGTAACAATCGCTCTCATGCAATGAATAAATCAAAACGTCGTTTTGGCGCTAACTTACAAAAAGTACGTGTTATGATCGATGGCAAACCTCAAAAAGTTTGGGTTTCAGCGCGAGCATTAAAATCAGGTAAAGTTGAACGTGCTTAATCAATACATTAAAACCTCCTAGCCAATCATCATCAAGATGAAGCGCTAGGAGGCTTTTTTGTTTTGTTTAATCTTTTTCTTTTAGCATAAATTGATTGCCCTCTTCATCCACCAAATTAGATTCTTCATTTAGTTCAAAGCTGAAAAGTTCTTTATCCGCAAAAGAAATGGTTAGTTTTTGATCTTTTATTCTGTAGGTTGGATTATGTACGATAATTTCAACTGCCATAGGAACTTCATCAGAAAAGCGCAGGTTAATATATTGTTGATTTTTTAAAGATTCTGCTGCTTCATCTGTTTTTACCATCATTAAACGCCCATCCTGATTAATGCTCTCGGTATATAATTGTAGTAATGCGTCCGAATAATCACCTTCCAAAGCTGCTTGTCCAAAGTAAGACCGGCCTAAAATTACTTTCAATAAGTCTTCTTCTATTTCGAACCCCATAATATTTGAGTTTTCTTCAGTCAAATAGCGTCCCTCAAAATCAACTATCTCCTCTTGAGCAAATATAGCTGGCGGTAGCATGAGTATCATAATCATTATTAAAGCAAAAAGCTTTTTCATCCCATCAACTTCCTTTCCTAATAAAAACTTGATTAAATAAACTTCGAATATTATTTATTAAGCAAATTTTAACACAATAATGAAAGTGCTTCAATTTTATATTCCTATCTTCTATTTTTAAACTCAAGCCTTTATTTTCCTTTTTCCCAAATAACCATCAAGAGACCTTCAGTAAAAGAAAGATTTACTTTGTGCTGATCGACATACTCATTAGACACCAAGGCTCGAGGAAAAGCATAATCTGTTAAACCTAGTTCATATTTGGCCTGCTTAATCTGCAGCTGCTTAACAGCCGTCATTGAAATAATGGATAAGTAGCGGCAATTGTTCAAGTCTTGTAGAAAATAATTGCCTGGTTTAAAAAATCGCACCACTTGATCTTTTTCAATAAAGCTTAAACGGGGGATAATTGCAAAATAGCGTTCTTGAAAGACGAGCCAAAGGTTAGCAATTAAATGATCTAAACGTCCCTCTCCATTACCTATTGCGCCATATACTTCCACCGGACATCGACTGTCTTGTTTAAGAGCGAATTCAAGGCCCAACTCCATATCGGTATCATCTTTGGCAGCTGGATATTTTAAAACCTCTTGACTAGCCGCTTCAATCTTACTAAATTGGGTGGGAGTGACCGAGTCAAAGTCTCCAATTGCAACGTTCAATCGATAGCCTGCCTTCACCAATTGGAGGGCCCCTTCGTCAACTCCAATGAGATAAGTCTGATCTGTCACCTCAGACAAATGGCTGAGGGCTGGATTAGGAGCCCCAGCACAGATAATAATCTTATCCACCATACTAATTGGCCTTAGGGTCTTAAGGAAGCGATAGCTGCAGCCAGATCCATTTGCTTAAAGATGTAGGAACCAGCTACTAAAACATCTGCACCAGCTGCTATACAACTTTTAGCTGTTTGATCATTGACCCCACCGTCTACTTCAATCTCATAGTGATAATGATCATTTTCTTGACGTAATTTGGCTAGTTTTTCTACCTTCTTCATGGTTGATTCAATAAAAGCCTGACCACCAAAGCCTGGATTAACAGTCATCACCAAGACTAAATCCGCTAATTCCAATAAAGGATAAACCGCTTCGACTGGAGTTCCTGGATTAATAGCCACTCCCGCTTTTTTTCCTAAGGCTTTTATCTTTTGTAAGACTGAATGAATATGTTGGGTCGCTTCCACATGTACGGTGATAATATCCGCTCCCGCATCAGCAACCATTTCCAAATACCGCTCCGGTTGATCCACCATCATGTGACAATCAAAAACCATATGGCTATGAGATCTTAATCCTTTAAAAATCATGGGACCAAATGAAATATTCGGTACAAAGCTGCCATCCATAATATCAATATGTAGATAATCTGCTCCACCCTTTTCGATGGTCTGGATATCTTCTAACAAGTGATTAAAATCAGCGCTCAACATTGAAGGTGCAATTTTCATGACTATTCTCCTTTAATAATAAATTTTTTTGTTTTCAATTTTTTCTAAAATCTGCAAATAATTTTGATAACGGCTGTTACTTATTATGCCACTTACCACCAACTCTTTCACATGGCAATTAGGTTCGTTCTTATGGATACAAGATCTAAACCGACACTTTGCACCTGCTTGGTGAATTTCTGGGAAACAAGCGGCCAGTTCTTCTTTTTCTAAATGGTCGAAATCAATAGCTGAAAAACCGGGTGTATCGGCTAAGAGTCCTTGACCAAAACGATAAAGAGTAACTTCTCGAGTGGTATGCTTACCGCGGTTTAAATGGCTGGATATCTGGTTGGTCTTAATTTCAGCTTGAGGTAGCAGTTTGTTTAAAAGGGTCGATTTTCCCACTCCCGATTGACCGGTCATTACATATATTCCTTGTTGGAAAATGGTTTGAATAGCTTGCATCTTTTCATTGGATTGGTCAAAGAGAAAAACATCATAACCAATTACTTCATAGATTGCTCTGATTTCTGCTACTAAGTCATTGGCTGCATCCCGTCCCTGATGCTCGATTAAAAGGTCATATTTACTCAAGATAATAATGGGTTGGATGCGATGAGACTCCATCGAAACAAGGAAATAATCTAATAAATTATAGGAAAACTCAGGTTCAACTAAGGACATGACAATGAGAGCATAGTCGACATTAGCAACAGCCGGTCGAATCAAAAAGTTATCTCGTTCGAAGATCTCTTCTAATCTGCCCACTTGACTTTCATCTTGTTGATCCATGACAAATCGTACGCGATCTCCCACTAAGGGATTGGTCTTCAAGTGACGAAAGTTACCTCTTGCTTTTGTTACAAAAGATTCTCCTTGCGACCATACATAATAGAAGCCACTAACTGCTTGATAGATGATCCCTTCATGTGAGGTAATAAGCTGTTTCAAATAATTTCCTCCTTTGGTCAGTATTTATTCAGAAAAAAAGTTAAGAGTCAGTAATGCTGCTCTTAACTCTTCAAATTCTTAATTAGGATAAACGGCTGAGGACTGTGCGACAATTTCGCCGTCTCTTAAGACACGGTACTGTCCGGATCCTCCTTCGGGAATATAGAGGACGATTTGAATTTCACGCGATTCGGTGATTTCAATTTCACGCGCAACTTGAGTGATATTATTACGGTCATCTCCTATAAAAACTTGGATTTTATTCGGTAATGGCTTGCTTTGTTCGTAGTCATTTTCAGCATACTTAGGGACATAATCAAGGTATACCGTTTCTGTGGCAGTCGACACTTCTGCTTTTTCTTCACCTTGAGAAACCGTCACCTTAATGGTGTCTCCTTGAGCAATGGGTGAGCCTGAAAGTGGGTCTTGATCAATGACAATCCCTTCAGGTAGATAATCATGATATTGATAAGCTTCTTCTACATAGAGACCATAAGTGTCTGCAAACTTATAGACCATATCAATTGATAAATTAGTAAAATCTTGCATGGTCGTTTGCTCAGAATAGGATCCGATTACTAAAATAATTGAACTTTCACCAGGAACGACTTCCGTACCCGGTGCAATACTCTGTTCTAAAATTTTACCTGCTTCTGACTGACTAGCTGCTAAATACCTTAAGTCAACTATAAAACCTGCATCAATTAGTTTACGACGGACCGGCTCATAGTTTTGATTGAGGTAATCACCGATTTTGACTCTCGGCTTGCCGTCAGAGAAGGTTAAATTAACTTTAGAGCCACGATTTATGCGGTCCCCTGATTGGGGATCACTTTCAATAATTTGGCCGCGCGGAATAAGATCATCCCAAACAACAGTACTTTCGCCTAGCATTAAATCATTCTCTTCTAGTAATTCAATGGCTTGTTTTTGGTCTAGGCCAGCCAATTCAGGAACGATTACACTGGCAACGAATAAGCGATAGGCGAAAAAGACAGCTAAAGATAGTAAGGACAATATCGTAGCAAAGAAGAGAATTTTAAAAATCTTGGACCCTAAATGGCTAGTCTTTTTATCTGGTAAATCAAAAGTTGGAAACTCCTCTTCATTTAAAGGCTCAGGCCCTTCGATTGTTTCCGTCAACACACGATCAGCGGCTGGAATGGGCTGAATGGATTTAAATTGTTCTGATTCATCCAACTGACTGCTAGGAATAAAGGGTTTTTCATCAATACGTCCGACACTAAGAGAAGAAGATAAGTCGTTAAACATCTCTTGAGCCGTACGATAACGATCCTTCGCTTGCTTAGCCGTCGCTTTTAAGACGACATTCTCTAAGCTTTGAGGAACATATTCTAAGCGCTCTCGAATAGTTGGAAAGGGTTCTTGAAAATGTTTAAGTGCAATCGAAACTGCGGATTCACCATCATGTGGGACAGAACCCGTGATTAGCTCATATAAAACTACACCCATGGCATAAATATCTGATTTAGTGGTTGCACTATTGCCCTTGGCTTGCTCGGGCGATAGGTAATGAACTGAGCCTAGCAAGGTGTTGGTTTGAGTAATCGAAGTATCTGATAAAGCCACAGCAATACCAAAGTCCGTAATCTTAACCACATTATTTGCAGTAATTAAAATGTTTTGTGGTTTTATATCGCGGTGAATAATACGATTTTTGTGGGCCACATCGATAGCCGCTACAATTTGTCCCATAATGGAAACAACTAGTTCTAGCGGGACAGGTGCATTCTTTTTGATAAAAGTTTTAAGGTCTTGACCTTTTACATATTCCATCACAATATATTGCTGTTTTTCATGTTCATCGACATCATAAACTTCTACAATATTGGGATGTAGCAGTTGACTGGCTGAAATGGCTTCTCTTTGGAAACGACGAATCGCATCTTGATTATCCTGGAAGTCATAGCGTAACACCTTCACAGCTACGTCTCGATCCAAAATTAAATCATGAGCTAAAAAGACATTTGCCATGCCGCCTTGACCAATGACAGAAGTTAGGACATAACGATCGGATAGTTTATCCCCTATTTCCATGAATAATGTCACCTCCTTCGTCCTCCAAATTAAAATCGCTGGCTAGAATAATAGTAATATTATCGAGACCCCCAGCATTATTAGCCGCTGCGACTAGTTCATCACCTAAGCGGTCTAAATCTGTTTGATTATTAATTATTTGTTCAATTTCTTCATTTTTAAGCATGCCGTTTAAACCATCCGAGCAAAGCAAGAGAAGTTCCACTTTATCAAGAGAAATCTCTGAAAAAGCTGGTTCTAAAACCATTGGTGTTCCAATGGATTGGGTGACCACATTACGACGTGGGTGATCAATACTCTCTTCTACTGTTATTTCACCTGTACGAATTAACTCATTGACTAAAGAATGGTCTTCGGTTAATTGCTTTAATTGGCCCGCTCCGTATGCATAAGCCCGCGAATCACCGACATGACAAATAAGAATGGTCTGCTCGACAATTGTTGCAAGTACAATTGTCGTTCCCATTCCTTCATAATCTGGATTAAGGTCTGCTTGATTCAAAATGAAAGTATTCACTTGATTGGTCATTTGGGTCATCCAAGCATGCGCTTGGGTGATGGTCATAGGGTAATCAATTGTTTCGAATGCCCGACCAACAAACTCTGTCGTTTGTTGACTAGCAATATCTCCTGCCAAGTTGCCTCCCACGCCATCACATAGAATAAAAAGGATTTGTTGGTTTTGAGAATAAAAATAATCCGCATAATCTTGGTTAGAACTTCTCTTTCTCCCTATGTTTGAATGTATAGTGATTTTCATAACTCACCTCAATCTATTTTTTTAAGAAAACGACTGATAAAAAAGCCATCTGTTCCATGCTGTTGGGGCCAAATGCGAAGAAAGCCTTGGGAAGTTATTACATTATCTGTTAAAACTTCTTCAGCTAGGATGGACTCCACTTGCCACTCACTATTTTCCTTTAAGATTTCTTCAATTAATTGTTCATTTTCCTCATAAGTCAGGGTGCAAGTAGAATAGACTAAGCGACCACCTGGCTTGAGCAAAGAAAGCATATGATTAAATAATTGCTTTTGTAATTTAACCAGTTCTTGAATAGCGACAGGCGACTTCTGATATTTGATTTCAGGTTTACGACGCATCAAACCGATACCCGAACAGGGTGCATCTAAGTATATCACATCAAAAGCAGTTTGAGAAAGTGGTTGGAAGTCCAAGGCATCGGTTACTATTGAATCTATCTTATGACTTAAGCCTAACCGCTCGGCATGATCTTTTAAGATACTTAACTTATGCTTAGAAATATCTAAAGCTGTTAAGTGTCCATCAGTTAGAAGTGAAGCAATATGGCTAGCTTTTCCTCCTGGAGCTGCACATGCATCCAAAACATTTTCAGAACCTGTCAATTTACCTAAAGGGGCAACCAGCATGGATGATTCATCCTGAATGGTAAACAAACCTTCCTGATAAGCTTGACTATTAAAGACATCCCCTGCTGTGATTCGAAAACCAAAAGGAGAAACTTGACTGCTAGTAACCGCCAACCCTTGCTCTTTTAATTGGTCCATGATATGTGATCGTTTGGCTGTTGGACCATTGATTCTAGCACTCAAATTAGGAACTTGATTCAAACTAGAAAGAAATGCTTTGAGCTGATGTTCTGGTAAGTGCTGGTCAAAGTATTTGACCAACCAAAGCGGAACGGAATGCTCAATCGATAGTCTCTCCAAGGGTTCTGTGATTACCGTCAATGACTGAAGCTCTTGGCGGAAAAAGTTACGTAAAATAGCATTAACTAATTTTCCAATGCCTTGGTGGCCGTTTACTTTGGCTATCTCGACTGCTTCATTTACAATAGCGTGCTGAGGCACGCGGTCTAAATAAACAGCTTGATAGATAGATAATCGCAATAGGCTGCGTACCCAATCTTCTATTTTACCTTTTACTAAATCCTGTAAATAGAAATCCAAGGTCAAGCGACGTTGGACACTACCGTAAACCACCTTAACCACTAAATTTTTATCTTGACTGCTTCGATTACTTGAAGCCAGATAATTATCTATCACGATATTAGAATATTGGTCTTGGTTATCAATTTGATCTAACAATCTCAGCATGTCCCAGCGGAGATTGTTTTTCAATTTTGTTTGGCTTCTTTGTTTAATTTTCATTATTTATTAGTCCTTTTCACTGTCGAATATCTTACCAATTAAACTTTCTGCCGGTGTCCCTTTTAAGTATTCTTTAACCATCATCCTTTTTTTTCCAGCGGGTTGGTATTCACTAACTGCTAAGTAGGAATCTTGACCACATCGAACATAGAAGTGTTCTTCATCAGCAGCAACAATTTGGCCCGGAATTTCTTCTGTTAATATTCTTTCAATATTATCATCCAGTTCTTTTAAGGGTTGAGCTTGCCAGATTTTTACTCTTTGACCATCTAGTAGGGTATAGGTTGTTGGAAAAGGTCTAAAGGCGCGTATATGACGGTCAATGACACGCGCACTTTGCAACCAATTTAACTGCTCTTCATGCTTTTTGATGGTTGGAGAATATAGTACTTGGCTATATTCTTGTGGAGTCGCTTCATACTCCCCATTAAAAAATTTCGGCAAGAAATTCAATAATAATTCTTTACCAACGACAGCCAGTTTTTCAAACAGTATGCCCACATCATCCTTCTCAGAAATCGGTAAAACTGTTTGAATGAGAATATCCCCAGCATCCATTTCTTCAGTCATTTTCATAATTGTTACACCCGTCTCTTCTTCACCCCGCCAAATTGCATAATGAATTGGAGCCCCTCCACGATATTTAGGTAAGAGTGAAGCATGAACATTAATAGACCCTTGACTGGGTGCTTCTAATAAAGCAAGTGGTATTTTCTGTCCGTAAGCAGCCGTTATGATTAAATCGGCTTCTGTATTCAATAGAGTCTGATAGTCCTTTGAATCGGCTAACTTTTCCGGTTGAAAGACTGGAATATTAGCTTCTAAAGCTGTTTTTTTAACTGGAGGTAGTGTTAGAATACGTTTTCGACCAACTGGACGATCTGGTTGAGTCACTACTGCAATCACTTCATACTCTACTTGTTGAATTAATCCTTTCAGAATGGTTGCCGCAAAAGGAGGGGTTCCCATAAAAATTATTTTTTTCATTCAATAACCTCTTTCTAAATAAAATACTGGGGTTCATGGTCTATTTGAACAAAGACTCCCTTGGCCTGGCTTTCTTGACTAGCAAGAAGAATAGTTTGTAGCTGATCTTTAACTAAGTCTACTTCTTTATATTTTAAGAGCAAATGGAATTGATAATAATCATTGATTCTTTCAATTCCTCCTGTTGAGGGACCTAATATCATTAATTGGGTATTCACTTTGTCCATCAATTGATCCTTGAGTTGATAGATCATTTTTTGAGCCTTGCCTCGGTTTTTAGAAGACACCTTAATTAATGTTGTATAAAAATAAGGAGGATAATGGCTCATATGGCGTCTTCGCATTTCGTAATAAAAAAAATTGTCATAATCATGTTTTTTGGCTAGCTGAATCACATAATGGTTAGGATTATAGGTTTGAATGACCACTTCGCCTTTTAGCTTGCCTCGCCCTGTTCTTCCGGCTACTTGAGTCAGCAACTGAAAGGTTTTTTCAGCAGCTCTAAAGTCTGGTAAGTTCAAACCAGTGTCTGCATTAATAACACCAACCAGGGTTACCTGTTCATAGTCGAGACCTTTAGCAATCATCTGTGTTCCTAAAAGGATTGAACCTGCTTGACTGGCAAATGCTTTTAATAATTTTTTGTGAGCGCCCTTGCGTCGAGTGGTGTCATTATCCATACGGATAATGGGTGTTTGAGGAAAGCGTTGCTTTAAACTTTCAGCTACTTTTTGAGTGCCAATGCCTTGTTTTCTCAAATGCTTAGAACCACACTGAGGACAATTGGTTGGCAGTCCTACTTGGTAATCACAATAATGACATTTAAGCTTTTCTCCAGTCTTATGGTAAGTTAAAGAGATGTCACAATGTGGGCATTGAATGACATGACCACATTCACGGCATAAGACATAAGAGGCATAGCCTCTGCGATTTAAAAGCAAAACAACCTGTTCTTTAGACGCTAATTTTTCGGCAATTTTATCTTCTAAAAGTTGAGAAAGTTCCAGTGTTTCTTGATCCAATAAATGCTGAGTCATATCCACTATGGTTACGGGTGGTAAGGGTTGTTGATTAACACGTTGGTCCATTCTTAATAATTGATACTTACCAACTTCAGCCCGAGCACGTGATTCTAAAGAAGGTGTGGCTGAACCTAAAACTAAGGGACACTGATGGTATTTTGATCGCCATTTAGCAACTTCTCTTGCATGATAACGTGGATTGTCTCCTTGTTTATAGGTCGTTTCATGTTCTTCATCAATAATAATGATGCCGATATTTTTTAACGGAGCAAAAATAGAAGAACGCGCTCCGACGACCACTTTCGCTTCTTGCCGAATGATTCTGCGCCATTCATCATATTTTTCGGTCAATGATAAAGCTGAATGCAAAACGGCAACGCCTTTGCCAAAGCGACCAATCACCTGGTCTACCATTTGTGGTGTTAAGGCAATCTCTGGCACTAATAGAATCGCTGATTTACCAACTTTAAGGGCTTCAGCTATTAATTGTAAATAGACTTCGGTTTTACCTGATCCGGTGACTCCTTGCAATAAAAAGGTTTGGGCTTCTTCAGCTGTCATGTGATTTTTTATAGTCTCAAATGCTGTTTGTTGCTGAGCTAATAAGGCTTTGGCTGAGGAAGGAGGTGCTTGATCTACTTGATAAGCTGGCCGATAAACTTCCCTTTCTTCCAGCGTCAACCACCCCTTTTTAATCATGGTATTAAGAGTGGCCTTAGAAACTTGAGCCAGCTTTGCTAATTGATCGAACTCTATGGCTTGAGTCCATTGATGGTCGATGAGGACTGATAAAACTTGACCTTGTTTATGACTGCGTTTATCTAAATGATCGAGTAAGTCTTGGTATTCTGCCTGTGAACGATTAGGCAAGATATACTTAAGGGTCTTATGCGTTTTTTTATCAATTAACTGATAAGATAATTGAATGATTTCTTCATCTAATAATGAACGAATTTGACTAGCTGTCAACCTTTCTTCCAACCATTGGCGCGTGACACCAAGCTGATTTAACTTTGCTGGTGAACAATCGAGCACTTCAGCTAATTTTTCAGACTGTTTAACTGTAACAACCGTTTGATACTTGACTCGTAAAATACTTGGCAACATGGCTTGTAGGACTGAAATCCTAAAAGCATAAAGTTGGTCGGCAAGCACTTGAGAAAGTTCAACTAGTTCCTGACTCAAAAAAGATTCGTAATCAATCAAGCGTCTAATCGCCTTTAATTCCCCTTGATAGTCACTATTATCTTTTAAATGAACAACAAAAGCCATTAGGTTACGATATCCAAAAGGAACTTCCACTCGCATACCAACCTTTATTAAAGCTTGCATTTCAGCACTTACTTTGTAATCAAAGCTATGATTGACTTGTGCAGTAGGTATATCAATGATAACTTCAGCGATCATTCGCTCACCTCCTATTAAAAAGCTACTATGAAATCATTAAAAATGATCTGCATAGTAGCCTTCTTATTCGCCCTCTTATTTTTTAATGGATAATACGCCCGCAACAACTTCTTCTAAAGCCTTGCCTACAGGTTTATCTGATTGATAGTCTTGTAATTGCATAATTTTATAATCTTCCATTTCTTTAGCGCGTTTACTTGCCAAAGTTATTAAAGAATACTTAGATGGTTCTTTTTTCAATAATTCGTCAATTGATGGATATAGCATCATGATTGCTTAGCCTCCTCTTCAAAATATGCATTAATATCTGCCTGGATCGAATGCATGACTCTTTCAACCCTTAGATGTTCACTTTTAATTATAGCATTAATTTCATCGACCGCCTCAGAAATTTCATCATTAACTACCACGTAATCATAGTGACGCATTAATTCAATTTCCTCTTTAGCTTTATTCATACGGCGAGCGATTACTTCTTGGGAATCCGTTCCACGATCGGTTAGACGGGACTCCAACTCATTCAGACTTGGAGGCGCTAAGAAAATGAAAATTCCCTCAGGAATCTTCTCTCTCACCTTACGGGCACCTTGAACTTCAATTTCAAGAAATACATCGCGTCCTTGCGCTAAATTTTCTTCAATAGATGCTAGCGGCGTCCCGTAGTAATTTCCAACATATTCCGCGTACTCTAACAAGGCTTCTTGGGAAATTAAGTCCTCAAATGATTCTCTACTCATAAAGAAGTAGTCTACCCCTTCTAATTCACCTGGTCGACGCTCTCGAGTAGTTGCTGAAACAGAATAAACATAGTCACAATTTGAATCTTCAAAAATCGCGCTGCGAACTGTTCCTTTTCCGACACCCGAAGGGCCTGATAAAACGATTAATAATCCCCTTTGTTTTAACATGACTTCCCTCCATTACTTCATGTTCTATATAGTACCACAATTCACTCTCTACATAAAGATAAGCTGAAAAATAAATAAAATACAGCGATTATGAAATGCGAAAATTTGTTCGTAAAAAGGTTGACAAAAAGAACCTTTGTTCGTATAATATAATTACAAACAAACGTTCGATATTAAAGGAGAGGTTTTTATGGAATTACCCATCAAAAGACAAACTAACTGGCTTGGCCGTGTAAGCCAATCCCTTTTTCAACCTTTCTTTCAACCCACTCCACTTATCAAAGAATCCATTGAAATGATGCCCCTTGCACAAGTTGAAAGAATCCTTCATCAAGCTTATATCAAGCAAGTTCCTTTAAACATACTCATTGAATATTATTTACCCGATCAAACAATGGATATGACCGAAATGGAAGCATATGTACTGGCTCCAATTGGTTCACAAAACAACGTTAGCCTGCAAGTAGGAGCCAATCACTTCCTTTTAAATTTGAATCAAATTATTAATGTGACTGCCATCACAGAAACTTTAATTGCTTAAGTCCATTAATCGATTAAAGATTTGATTAAAACAGCATCCTCCCCGCTGTTTTTTAAAAGGGGCTGTATCATAAGTCTCAAACCGAAAAACCACTATAAACGTTGTTTAAATAATGTTTATAGTGGTTTTTATGGTATAATAAAGATATAAAAAAGCAGAAAGTTGA